>DATNBZ010000286.1:0-11736 GCA_035607285.1 Blastocatellia bacterium
GACGGCTCTTTCAAGTCGCGAATCGCCGAGCTGTATCACGACGGAGCGGGCTTCGTCATCGCCGCCGATCTCCAGCGATTCATCGCTCAATCGAAAGGCAGCGACGTGAAAACCAACACCGCGCTCGATCGATTGGGGATCACCAATCTGAAATACTTCATCGCCGAGATGAAGGAAGACCAGGGCAAGTCGTTCAATCGCGCGGTGCTGAGTTTCAGTGATTCAAGTCACGGCATCGCGTCGTGGCTTGCAGCGCCGGGGCCGATGGGAGCTCTGCAGTTCATCTCGCCCGATGCGAACATTGTTGCGGCGTTTGTTGTAAAGGAGCCGGTCGCTTTGGTTGACGATTTGATGAGTACGTTGAACGCGGTCGATCCAAAGTTCAGCGAACACCTCGGCGAATTCCAGAGCCAGACGGGGCTGAACATCCGCGAGGATTTCGCGAGGCCGCTTGGTGGGGAGTTCGCGTTCGCAGTAGACGGGCCGTTGCTTCCGACGCCTTCGTGGAAGATGGTGTTCGAGGTCTACGATCCGGCGCACCTGCAAAACACCTTCGAGCGAGTCGTCGATATGATGAACACGATGGCGACGCGGGAAGGCAAGAAGGGCTTCCAGTTGAGCCGGGCTGACTCGGGCGGGCGCGCGTACTACACGATCAAGTCGCTGGACTTCGGGCTCGAGGTGAATTACACGTACGCAAACGGCTACTTCGTTGCCGCGCCGAGCCGCGCGCTTGTCGAAAACTCCGTGAAGTATCACGAATCGGGCTACACGCTGTTGCATTCGCCTCGATTCGTGGCCGCGCTGCCTGAAGACAAGCAGGCTAACTTCTCGGCGCTTATTTATCAGAACCTCTCGTCGGTGCTGAACGGAATCACGAAGCACGTGGGTAGCGGCGTAACACAGAACCTGCCCGAAGCGCAGCGAAAGAGTTTCAATTCACTCGTCGGAGGACCGGTGCTGGCATACGCTTACGCCCAGGGTGATCACATTTCGTTTGCGCTGAACGGCGAGGAAGGCCCGATCGGGTTGAAGCCGTCGAGTTTGATCGGAATGCCCGGCTCGTTCGGCTTGCGTAACATCGTCGAACACGCCGTGCGTTGATTGACTCGGCATAGGTTGTTCATCAAAAGCGCCTGCCATTGGACTGGCCCCAGTGGCAGGCGCAAGTTTTTTGAGAGCCGAAACTGTCCATAGCGTTCTTCTCTCGAATGATCTCAATCGCAAGAACGCAGTCAACTCGTCGCAATGACAGGTTGGGGAAGAGGGACTTGTCCCGCTGTCTTTGGAATAATCCCTCCGGCGGGGACAAGTCCCTCTTCCCAACATGTCAATGTCCTGAGTTGTCTTCGACGATTATTTCTTCCTGCTCGAACTTCTCGTAGTCGGGTTTGGTGAACGAGTTGAGCGCCGCCGATTTTCCCCGCTCTACCGCTACAATGATGTAAGACTCGCCGGGCCAGCACGAATGATCCAGATCGTAGCCCGACGGCGCCGCCGGATGATCCGGATGCGAATGATAGTAACCAATCACACCCAGACCTCGGCTTCGAGCGTAGTCATCAGCACGTTTGGATTGTTCCGGCGTAATCAAGTAGCGAGTCTCTTTTGACTCCTGGCGTTCGTTCTCGGCGGGATAGACTTCAGTAAGAACGTTCGTCTGATCGTCGCGTGAACCGAGCAAAAAGCCGCAGCATTCGTAAGGGTAAGTCTGCTCGCCGTGTTCTCTTATTCGGCCCAGGTGTTCGCCTTTTACTTTGATTGCCACTCGCTCTTCGTCCTTTAACTTTAGAAAGTCACTTCTTCAGCGCGCTTCACGGTGATCGCATGAGCGCCCGCGTCAAAACCGTCCAGCAAGGCGTTGTGATGAGCAATGATCTGCGCCGCGGTCAGCAGTTTGTTATCCACGGTCGTATGAGCGTCGCTGACCAGGGTCACATCGTAGCCCATCGTCACCGCTCGCCGCGTTGTTGTATCAACGCAGTACTCGGTCATGCATCCGGTGATTATCAGATGGTTGATGCCCAGCGCTTCAAGTTCTTGCTGAAGCGTCGTTTCGAAAAAAGAATCCGACGCGCGTTTGCGGATGATCAATTCGCCGTCGCGAGGCTTGATGTCCGGGTGAATCTGCCATCCCTCGGCGCCAACCTCGAGCGGATGTCCGGCTTCGCCGTCGTGCTGAACGTAGACGACTGGAGCATTCACAGCTCTAGCTTTCGAGAGAAGCTTGTTGATTTGATCCAGCACCTCGCGCCCACGATACGCGTGGAAGCCTTCGATGATGCCGACCTGAACGTCGATTACTAATATGGCGACTCCAGTCATAATCCCAGTCTCAGAACCAATCATCACCACGCTTCGTCACTGTTGCCTCATTCTCAGCAGAACAAGTTGATTGATCTCAACTTTCTTATCTTCCTGCCTCGATGTAAGGCTACGCTTCCGCATGATGTTGAAGTGGAAGTCCTTCTCCCATTCATTGATCCATCCGCGCTTGAAGGCATGCTGTACGGCCTCAGCATTGAGCGATTTTGATTTGTCTTTCCGAACTCGCTTGACCGCTTGGAATATTTTCTCAGACGGTAGGCCTACAAACTTTTTCACGCAGCAATTGCCGACGGCCGCCTGATTCTTATTGCGTCGATTAAGCAATACGCACAGCTCGACAATTGGGTAGTGGCCGCAGAGGCAGGGTTCCGGCTCATCGCTTTCATAAACTTCGAGCAGAGACCATTCAAGCTTCGCTTCGTCCCAAGTTCTTGCGACAGAGCGCTCCACAATCTCACCGGTCAGTTGGAACTGAGGCATACAAAATCCCGGGCCTTGCTCTGGACATGGCCTTCATCCCACAAGCGTTTGCTAGATACTAATCATCCGGACACATCGTTTTGGTCTCGCCGACTCGTGCTTCAACGCTATGTGCAGCGCCCACCCGCCGCGCGACCGATGGTATCCTAACGAAAACACGTTTCGCATTGTGGTAGGATATACCAACGAAAGGAGCGAAGACCAATGTCGAAGGTGAACGTCGAGATCGAAGTTCCGGACCGAATACGCGGGACTGACATCGAGAAGAAGCTGTTAGCCAAACTGCGCGACCATGCGCTCGAACAAGCCGTCGTTGAACTCTACAAAGAGGGAGAGATCTCCAGTGGGACGGGTGCCGATCTTATTGACATGCCTCTTTACGATTTTATTCGATTGCTTGGCCGACATCAGGTTTCTGTATTCAATCAAACCGCGGAAGAGTTGGAACGTGATGTAATAGCTTCGAGAACCGCGCGCGGGCAGGTACGGGAAGCTAAGTGAACGTAGTTAGCGATTCTTCGCCTCTCATTGCATTGGCTGCGATTAATTCTCTCGATTTGCTGCAAGCGCTCTATGGCTCAATCCATATACCCGATGAAGTCTACGAGGAAGTTGCAGTCCGCGGGCGATATCCAACAACCGCAATAGCAAGTATTCCTTGGATCATCCGTCGCACGGTTGCAGACATGCAGCAGGTAGCGCAGTTCCGAAATTCAGGTCTCGACCCAGGGGAAAGCGAGGCCATTACCCTTGCCTTAGAGCTTCCAGCCAGTCTTCTTCTCGTCGACGAGCTCGCGGCTCGCAAAATCGCCCGCCAGCAAGGGCTCGCGATTACTGGAGTCGTTGGTGTTCTCATCGATGCGAAAGAGTCCGGTTTGATTACCTCAATCAAGCCTCTCCTCGGTAAGTTGGTGACAGCGGGTTTCTATTGTAGTCCGAGATTGATCGCTCACGCGTTGGAACTTGCCGGCGAGTGAAGCGTTGCGACAGTCTATCTATCCTCATCCCAGAAGCGTTCGCTCAAGTACTTGTCCCCCGCGTCCGGAAACACCGTCACGATCACACCCGATTCGATCTTCGCCGCGACCTTGAGCGCGCAAGCGAGCGCTGCACCCGACGACACTCCAACGAGCAAGCCTTCCCGCTTGCCCAGCCGTCGCGTGTACTCGTGAGCTTGCTCGGTGTTGATCTCGTAGCTCTCATCCGCGATGCCGGGATCATAGATTCCGGGCACTATCGCCGACTCCATGTGTTTGAGTCCTTCGAGCCCATGAAACGGCGAGTCGGGCTGAAACGATATAACTTTGATATCGGGGTTCAGTTCTTTCAACCGGCGAGACGCACCCACGAAAGTCCCGCTCGTTCCGAGGCCGGCGATGAAATGGGTCACTCGTCCTCGTGTCTGTTGCCAGATTTCGAGCGCGGTTGTTTCGTAATGAGCCTTCCAGTTGGCTTCGTTGTTGTATTGATCGGGATAGAAATAAATATCGGGATTCTCCGAATACAAGCGGCGGGCTTCCCTGATCGCTCCGTCCGAGCCTTCGAGCGGACTGGTCAACACCAGTTCGGCGCCGTAGCTCAGCAGGATTCGCTTTCGCTCTTCGCTCGCGTTTTGAGGCAGCGCCAGCTTCACCTTGTAACCTCGCGCAGCGCCGATCCACGCATAAGCGATTCCGGTGTTGCCAGACGTCGCATCGAGAATTGTCTTCCCCGGCGTGAGCTTTCCGGTTTGCTCGCCGTCCAGGATCATGTTCAACGCCGGCCGGTCTTTTACGGAGCCGCCCGGGTTGAACCATTCGGCTTTGGCGTAGACCTGCACTTTGTTCGATTCAGGCGCAATATGCCGAAGCCGCAGCAGCGGCGTGTTGCCGACTAACTCCCATGCTTCCATCGGCTCCTGCGCGCGCCTTATGTTGGCTTCGGTAATCTTGTTGCTCACCTTCGCGTTCATTTCGTTTCTCGTGTTGAAACTCGAATTCGAAAATAGCATCGCAGAGTTCGAATCTCAAATTCACGCCGATGAAGGGGTACGCGTCACGACCTTAAACGCTCCTGCCGGAGGGCCAAACCATCGATCATCGACTTCAGTCAAGCGATTCGTTTACTATAGATCACACTTCTAATCACACCCGGAGGCACAATGGGACGGCGTTCAAATACTAAAGACCTTTTTGAATTGGCGGGCGATCCACGATTTATCGAAGGTATCTACAACTACTGCGACCGTTGGTGTGAGCGCTGCCCTCTCACCGCGCGTTGCCTCCTGTTCGCGCAGGAACAGGCCGACGACAATGATCCGGAAGCTAACGACATCAATAACGAAGCCTTCTGGGAAAAGCTGAAGTCAATATTCGAACAGACCCGGGAGATGGTTACTGAAATGGCCAAAGAGCAAGGGATTGACCTGGACTCGCTCGACCTGACCGAGGCAACCGACAGAGAGCGAAGGCTTCACGAGAGAATAGAATCCCACGAACTGTCGCAAGCCGCGGAGCAGTACGCCACGCTGGTCAATCAATGGTTCGACGGCGAATACTCGATACTCGAGCAAGCTCTCGTCGCCAAAGAAGGTGACCTGCCCCTGGTTGATTTCGATCTCCGGGAAAAGATCGAACGAATCGATGACGCGATAAACATCATTCGCTGGTATCAGTTTCAAATAGCCGTCAAGACCATGCGCGGCCTCAGACGATCCGACATCGATGACGAGGACGATACTGACGCCGAGGACTACGATGACTCCGCTTCCGAGCAGATTCGACAGAAAGACTCTGATGGCTCGATCAAAGTGGCGCTGATAGGAATGGACCGTTCGATCGCAGCGTGGGGCAGGCTCAAGGAGGAATTCCCCTCGAGCGCCGCTACGATCCTTCCAATGCTTATTCACCTGGAGCAATTGCGCAGAGCGACGGAGCACGAATTTCCCGAAGCGAGGAGCTTCGTCAGGCCCGGCTTCGATGACGCCATCGGTTCATTCGTGAGCTAGGAACAAAAGGAGCTTCGGTTCTCGCGGAAGGAAACAGTTTAGCCCACGACGATTTCAATCAATCATATGAACAAACGCAATCTAACGCTCATCACAGCGATCATTCTCATCTGCTCCGTCTCGCTGAGAGCGCAGCAACCGGCGCTGACTCCGGATTCGCGCGCCATGCTCGATCGCATTTCGGCTGATTCGCTTCGCGGGCACTTGTCCTTCATCGCCTCGGACGCGCTCGAAGGCCGCAATACTCCATCGCGAGGTCTGGACATCGCCGCCGAGTACATCGCATCGCAATTCCGTCGCGCGGGTCTCGAACCAGCCGGCGATGACGGTTACTTTCAGACTGCTCGTTTTCTGACGCCCGAGCACGACATGGCCGCGTTCAAGCTGGAGATTCACGGCGAAAACGAAACGATAACCGTACCAAACAGCCAGGTCAGCTTCTCGATCGAAGGCGCATTGAGTTTGAAGCGGGCCCCGCTCTTCAAGATTGATTTCAAAGACTCGGCCGCGCTTGCCGAGCTCAAGCCTGAACAGATGGATGGCCGAATCGTCATCGCCGAAGTGCCCGACATTCGGCGCGTGGAACCTGCGCTTCGCGGGGAAACGTTCAGAAATCAGAGCGCATTCATGAGCAGGCTGACGGATTTCAAAACGGCACTGATTATCTCGATCGATCGAACCAGCACTTCGGGGAGCGGGGCGGCATCGCGGTTGATCGATCCAGATAACAGACGGCCTGTGCTGGCATCTCCAGTAGCGGTAATCACAGTTCATGACCCGCGGGTGATCAAGTTTTACGATTCGATAAAGCCGGGCGCAGCGCCGGCGGACGTTTCGCTTCAACTCGACGCGGCAATTGAAAAACCGGTTAAGCTTCGCAACGTTATCGGCTTGTTGCGCGGCTCGGACCCGGCGTTGCGAGACAGCTTTGTGCTGGTGACCGCGCACTATGATCATCTGGGCATTCGCGCGGGTATGCCGGGCGATAACATTTTCAACGGCGCGAATGACGATGGCAGCGGAACGGTGTCGGTAATCGAGGTTGCATCGGCGATCGCAACGCTCAAGGGGCGCACACAGCGAAGCATAGCGTTCGTGACTTTCTTTGGTGAAGAGAAAGGGCTGCTTGGCTCGCGCTACTACGCCAGCCATCCCGTCTTTCCAATTGAAAAGACGGTTGCCGATGTTAATCTCGAACAGGTGGGCCGAACGGACAGCAGCGAGGGTCCGCAGATTTCTAACGCGACGCTTACCGGCTTTGACTATTCCGAGCTTGGGCCGATCTTCCAAAAGGCCGGCGAATTGACCGGCATCAAGGTCTACAAGCACGAACAAAACAGCGATTCATATTTTGGCCGAAGCGACAACCAGGCGCTTGCAGATCTGGGCGTGCCGGCTCATACGCTTTGTACGGCTTTTGTTTATCCGGACTATCACGGAGCTGGAGATCACTGGGAGAAAATCGACTACGCGAACATGGCGAAAGTCGATCGCATGGTTGCGTTGGCGCTGATTATGATTGCTAACAATCCTGCGGCGCCGAAGTGGAATGATGCGAACCCGAAGGCCGCGCGTTATGTGAAAGCGTGGAATGATCATCACGGAAAGTGAAGCGTGGCCGACCAGGAAACCGTCTTGCGTTGCTTAATAACCTTCGCGTGCTTTGCGGTCCTTTGCGTCTTTGCGCTGCGTATTGGGTCTTACTCCTTCAATACGCAGCGCAAAGACTCAAAGGACCACAAAGCACGCAAAGGGCTGACCCCGGCCAGCAACCAATAACCGAACACTACTTAATCTTCTCAACGATTGACCGCGTCCGAACTTGTATTATAATGTTGGCGCTTGAAGGGACTGCGCTCCATCGACGAGGTTTCAAACATGCGACGCTTCCTTCCACTCCTATTTCTTTTTGCATTGGCCACAACCGCTTTCGCACAACAGCGGGGCGCGACCATCATTGCCATTGCGCCGACGTTCGGCGCGCCGGGGACTACGGTGAGCATTCGCGGGGCCGGATTCACGGGTTTTGAGAAGGGATCACACTGGGTTCGGGAGCTCGCAAACGAGCCGCCTCCGGGGGTAGTTGAATTCAACGGCGTTCCCGGCGAGGTTCTTTTTTGGCAAGACGACCTGATCACCGTGAAGGTGCCCAAGCATACTTCAACCGGCGTCATTCGCGTGATACTGCCCGAGTCGCGAACTGTCCTGACGGGCGATGTCTTTGATGTCTATTACGCGACGGCCGACGGGTCCCGTACTCCCAGATCGGTTTCCTTACAAACCGAGCAGCCACCGACCGGCGGCGATGGAAACAACGAGTCACGCGAACGTCCATTGTTTCTGGATGAGCAGGCGCCTTCGGGCTTTCAGCTTTTTTCAGACCCCTGGTTCTCCTCGCTCTCACCGGGCCAGCGAACCTTCCTGGGCGAGAACGGGTTCCTATTCGGCAATCCTTTCTCGCTCGGCCGCACGGACAGGCTCTTTTATCAACGAGGCTTTCGGGGGCAATCACGATTTGATCGGTTCCGGTCGAATGAGTTTCTCTTCCCCGATTTTTCTTTTCGCGGTTCACGCAATTTCGGCCTCAGGCCTTTTTTGTTTTTCTTTAACCACCCCTCATCATTTCGTAACGGCCGCCGTAACGAAGGTCGACACGAAGAACACATCTTCAGGAGGTAAACAATGAAGCGCGTTGCATCAATGTTTGCGGTATCGGCAGTTATTTTTGCTTGCTGCGCAGTGGGGATGGCGCAGGGAGGCAAGCCGGTGATCGGCATCAAAGCTTTTGAGAATCCGCCGAATTATTACAGCTCGACCATCGGCACTGGATTGTCCGATCTGTTCACTACCGAGCTCGGTAAAACCGGAAAGTACAGGATCGTCGAGCGAGAAGCATTGACGGATCTTGTGGGCGAGGTTGATCTCGGCAAATCGGGCTACGGTGACAAAGCGACCGCGGTGCCAAAGGGTCACTTCAAGGGACTCGAGTACCTGTTCATTTGTAAGGTAACCAACTTTGGCGAGAAGGAACGCAAGGTGGGCGCCGGCGGACTCGGCGGGCGAGTGTTCGGCGGCGCGGGCGTGCGCAGGACGGAGGCTTACGTGCGACTGGACTTCCGAATTGTCGATGCCACAACCAGAGAAGTTGTTTACACCGGTTCGGGCGAAGGCTCCGACTCGACAACCGGAGTGTCGGCGGACGGCGGCGCGTTCGGTTCGGGCGCCGGTGCGATTAATTTCTCGGATCGCTCGTTTCTCGACAGTCAGGTTGGGCGCGCAACAATGAAGTCAATCAAGGATGTGATCGACAAGATGGATCACAATTTCCTGGCCAATCGGACATCCGGCTCCGCGGACATCAAGGGCAAAGAAGCCGCGGCGCAGGGAGCCGCTGAAGCCGCTGCTCAAAGCGCACCCGGCAAGATTCTCGCGGTCGTCAGCAATCAATTGATCATCGTGAGCCTGGGCGGCGCCCAGGGTTTAAAGATCGGGGACAAGCTGCGGGTATTCAAAGAAGTCCCGGTCACAGATTCAAAAGGCAAGGTAGTTTATAGTGAAGAAAAAGAGATTGGCGTGCTGACCGTAACCGACGTGCAGGCCGATCGCTCGAAGGCGGCTCTTTCAACCGGCGCCGCGGTTTCGGAAGGACTGATTGTCCGGAAACAGTAGGCAGTAAACGCCGCACAGCCCGGCCTTCAACGCCGGGCTGTGGGTAGTGGGGTGATAGTGTGTTGCTCGCTCACATTCGCGTTTCTCCTCTGCGTCCTGGCGTCCTCTGCGGTTGATTCCGAGCCATGTGCAGGAAAAACCGCGGAGGACGCCGGGGACGCAGAGGACTACTTGCTGGCAACACGCTAATACCCCACTACCGGGCCGTGCTAATGCTGTTTACTCTCGCAGGACCTGTGCTATGATCTCCCGCGTTGCGAGTTGATCGGCAAAACTCACAGCGAATGTTCGGCCCCGCTCCTCACCTCGCTATTAGAACCGAACGACAAAGCAGTTGTCTCAGCTAGAGAGATCGTCCCACCACGACCTCCTCAGGAATGTTCTTTATCCTACAACACTCATACAGGAGGAATCATGAAGGGATTCAAGAGCGAAAGCGACGACACGGGACAGGGCAGGATTAGCCGCGGTGTTCAGATATCGGGTGACGTGCAGTTTGCGGACGCGCTGTTCGTAGACGGGAAAGTCATCGGTAAGGTCTACTCCGAAACCGGCTCGCTTCTGATAGAGCAGGCCGGCGACGTTCAGGCTGATATCGACGTCGGCATCTGCGTGGTCCGCGGCACCGTTCGCGGCAACATCAATTGCAAATCACGCGCGGAAATTTACAAGACCGGTCGCGTCGAAGGCGACATAAACTCGCCGGTCTTGCTGGTCGAAGAGGGTGCGATTCTGAGCGGCACGATAGACATGAGCAATGGAGGCAGCAGGGGAAGGAGTAAGGAAACAGCACAATTGACGGAGCAGGGCGCCGCTGATGCGGCAGAGCAGTTGCGCAGGAGCAAGGGCGCGTCGTAATGAATCAGACCGAGCCGTTAACTTCATATGCAAGCCGGCTTGCTCATCTCAATTTGCTGCAGACGCTTGCTCGCGCAATTCATGCTCGATTGGGTCCAGTCGTCAGGTGGTTGAAACGAACCCCCGACAACTCTGAGGCCGAGTCACACATACCATCCGCCCTGAAGATAGCGAGGTATGGTCTCGTGTTGATGGACCCGGATGGACAGGTTGTTTGGACCGGGGAATGGGATTCGGGAGGCGTTTTTGAGTTCCGGCCTCGCCAGCGCCTTTGGGTGTTCTGCGCATTCACGAACCACTCCGAGCGCGAGACGGAGATCTCGGAATACGAGATCGAGCTGATGAGCGAGGATGGAACCATCGTCGAGCGTTTCAATGATTCGTTTGGCGACTCACTGATCATTCCGCCGGGCGAGAGCAAACAGTTTCCAGCCGAGTGGCGAATGTAGCCTTGCAAGGGTGTGATTAGGGTTCAACTTGAGTGGCGCTTAGATCACCAGCAAATACCAGCGGTGAATCGAGCGTTCCGCCCGGCAACCCCGTAGGGTGCGATGTGCATAGTTACAGACGCCGATGTGGCCACCTGGCTCGCTAGAAAAGGCATAGAGTGAGCGCAGGACATTTCACCCCTACAGGGTTAGCAACATAAGGAACTCGCCACTATAAACATTCTACCCTACGGGGTTCCAAGGGAATTCTGAGGACACTCCTCCTGTGAAGAGACGCGGGCAGCTCCAAGGGTTCGCGGTCTCAGTCGCCGGCTTCCGCGACCGGCTCTTTGATCGGCACCGCCCGCAGCGTCCTTCTCCACCGCACTATTGAATCAGCCAGCACGATTACAGCGCAGGTCATCATGATCGCCGTCAGGCTGGCATCCAGGTAGCCTCGAAACATTGTCTCGGGCTTCTGCGCATCCACAAGAAAAATATCGAAGATCGAGCGCCAACCTGCTGTCAGCGTAGTCGTAGCTACAAACGCCAACGGAGTAATGGTTACCCACGCGTACCTGGCACGCCCTGAGTTGATGATCACCGTAGTTCCCACGCACAGAGCGATTGTAGCAAGAAGTTGATTTGCGATTCCGAACATCGGCCATATGGTCGATATGGATCCCGTGCGAATGAAGTAAGTCCAACCGCCGACGATCAAAGCAGACGTGATGATGGCGCCCGGCATCCAGTCGGGCCGTTCGAGAGGTTTGTAGAACCTTCCCATAAACTCTCCCAGCATGAACCTGGCGACACGAGTGCCGGCGTCGATCGTCGTCAGAATGAATAGCGCTTCGAACATGATCGCGAAGTGATACCAGTACTTCATCAATCCGCTCAATCCTGGTATACCCGCGAAAATCTTGGCGATACCGAGAGCGAGCGTAACGGCTCCGCCCGTTCGACCTCGTAAATCTTTTTCACCTG
>DATNBZ010000287.1:0-11153 GCA_035607285.1 Blastocatellia bacterium
GACGCCGGGGACGCAGAGGACTGCTTCCTGGCAATACGCTATGACGCACTGCCCGTTTTCGAGGGATGGCCGATGACTATTTCCCAGGATGAACGGCATCGTTACGGGCAGCACTACACTCCGCGCGAGGTGGCGAGACTGCTTGCGGCGTTTGCCGTTCGAAGTGAAACCGATCTCATCCTTGATCCGAGCTGCGGCGACGGGAGATTGTTGGCCGAGGCGCTGAGGATCAAACGCGAACTAGCGCCCAGCCGCCAGAAGGCTCAGCACGCCGCTGAATTGTACGGGGCGGACCGGTCGACGCCGGCCATAGACCTTGCAGCAGAAACCGGTGCGCGCGTCGGAGTCGCCGACTTTTTTGACATCGCACCCGGCGCAGAGCTTACGAAATCAATCATCCTTCCGGCAGCCTTCGACGCGATCATCGGCAATCCTCCGTACATCAGGCAGGAGCTGATGGGCGCGCGTGACAAGAAACGCATCACGCGCCGGATGAAGCTCGATCGCGCGACTTCGGATGACATCCATTGGCCGCGATGGTCGGGCAGATCTGATATCTACGTTTACTTCTTCGCTCACTCGATTCGTTTTCTTGGGGCGGGCGGCAGGGTTGTTTTTCTTACGGCCAGTAGCTGGCTCGATGCCGGTTACGGCGCCGCGCTGCGCGAATTCATGCTTGCGAATTTTCGTGTGATCGCAGTTATCGAATCGAACTGCGAAAGCTTTTTTGAAGACGCGTCGATCAACACCGTAATCACGGTGCTGGAACGAGAGCCGAACGCGAACGCGAGGTCTGAGAACCCGATAAGGTTCGTTCGCCTCAACAAGCGTCTAAGGGAAATTGTCGGGACCGCCGGTTTGGGTTCGAAACAAAGGCGAGTGAGTGCTGCTCGGATGCTCGCGAGAGATATCGAGCGCGCGCACGTTTCGTTAACAACCGATGCTTACCAGGTCCGAGTGGTTGAACACGGGAGCTTAATAAGCGGTTCGGCGTTGAACGCCACATGTAGGGGCGGCCCTCCGTGGCCGCCCCTCCTTCCAGGCGCACCGTCCCGCGCTCCTCGGTTTGCATCGCCCTCCGCATCGAGGGGCGAATCGTCCTCCCCATCGAGGGGCGAATTGTCCTCCCCATCGAGGGGTGCATTGTCCTCCTCGAGGGGCGAATCGTCCTCCCCATCGAGGGGCGGCCACGGAGGGCCGCCCCTACATGGGTGGGGCAAGTTCCTTCGCGCCGAAGAGGTCTTCTTTCGAGTGCTCGAACGCGGAGACGCCCGATTGCAGCCGCTGTCGAATCTTGCTCGAGTTCGTTTCGGCGTGAAGACCGGCGCCAACGAGTTCTTCTATGTGACGGAAGAAAAGCAAGGCGTAAAGAGCAAAGGGCAAAGAAAGAATGGGAAAGATCAAAACCATCTTCGCGCTTTGGGCGAGATTGCTTCGGTCAGGCGCGGAATCACAACGGGCGCGAACGAGTTTTTTTATTTGCCCCGAAACGGAGGCGGCCACTCGACAGATCCAACCTCCAACTCCCAGCGCTCGTCATCCATCATCATCGAGTCAAAATATCTTTCGCCGGTGATTTTTTCGCTAAAAGAGATTCCCGGAATTCTGCTCGAGCGCTCGCATGCAAAAAGGCTTTTCTTCAACTGCCATCTTTCGAGCAACGAACTCGCGGGCACGGGTGCGCTCGATTACATAAGACAAGGCGAGCGAGCGGGCTTTCACCTTCGGCCTACCTGCTCATCGCGAGAACCGTGGTACGGAGTCGCTCGCGAGATGAAGCCCGCGCCGTTGATCTTCCCGTCAAAAGTTGGAGAGCGTTGGGTTGTCGCCCTGAATCGCGCAGGCGTGTTTGAAGACAAGAAGCTCTACGGAATCTTCCCTGCCGAAGGGGTGTCGGAACTTGTGCTTGCTGCGCTTCTCAATTCGACCTGGGCGCGATACTACGCAGAGATAACGTGCCGGCAGATGACCGGCGCTCAAGCCATCGCCGACATCGACGTAGCGGTCGCCGAGCAGATAATGATCCCAGACCCGCGCCGGCTCTCTTCTACGATCAAGAAGAAACTCGAAGCGGCACTCAAAGAGCTGTCACGCCGGCCGGTCTATTCGATATTCGAAGAGATCAAGCGCACCGACCGCCGAAGGCTCGATGCATTGACGCTTGAAGCAATTGGCTTCAGCCGGAGATCAGAACGCGACGCGGCGTTGGATGAGGTGTACAGCGCAGTAACGGACCTTGTGCGAGCGCGCCTGTCGAAATCCGACCCTCGATCGTGATTCTCACTCGCTGCTCGCTTCGCTCAAGGGGGAGTCAACGCTATCATCTACCTTTCTCTTGCTCATAAAGAACGATCCCTTCCTTCAAAACTCGTTCGCGCAATTCTGAAGGACTGTCTTCCAGTCTCACCAATGTGATGGACAACAAGGTTGGAGCCTCTTCAGCAAGCAGTTTCATATTCAGCCATCGTCGATCATTCATCTCCGGCGCACTTATTGCCAAGTCTCCATCGGAGCGCGGATTGGCATCTCCGCAGGCCCTCGAGCCAAAGAGGATCACAGACTTTACTTCGTCGAAGGCAGAAAGAGAAGTGACCAGAGTCTCAAGCACGTTCGGAATCATACTTTGCTCCGTACTCATCGTTTCCTCTTGCAACGTGGGCTCAGAGACGCTGCGGGGCAGTGAAATGAACGCTCATACGAGAGATTACTCGATGTAGCTGATCAGAGCAATGGGCTTCGAGTCACGGCGATCAACCATTCCTGACTGAGCGCGGCCGATTCCGGCGTACTCCTTCAGAACCGCATTCTCAGCGAGAGCTGAATCAAACGGGGGCCGCCGATTGCCCCGCCCGTCGTGCCGATTGAAGGCGCGCTTGCCGCGCCGAGCGTCTGCGTGATCTTGCCAAAGTTCGCGTTGCTGAGGTCGCTCACCGGGTTGGCGAAGTTCGGGTGATTGAACAGATTGAAGAAGTCGGCCCGGAACTGAAGCCGGGTCTGCTCACCCAACTTCGCCCCCAAAGCGAAATCTTTCGCGACCGCAAAGTCACAGTTCTGGAGACCCGGCCCGTAATATTGATTGCGCCCCGAAGTTCCCACGCGGCCCGCGAAAGCGGCGGTGAACCAGGTCCGGTCGAACGCCGCGTCGGGGTTGCGGTTGTCCTGTGGCAAAGGTCCCGGCTTGGCGAGATCAGGCCGGTCGCCGGCCGCCGGGCTGAGGCCCGAACTGCTCGACTGGTTGAATCCGCTCGAATCAGGCCCGCCGGTCACGACGGTGAACGGGTAGCCTGATTGAAGCGTGACTACTCCCGAGATTTGCCAACCGCCCAACATCGCGCGAGACAACCCGTTATTCCACCCGAGCAATCGATGACCCGGTCCAACTGGAAGATCGATCACATAGATCAGGTTGAAACGATGGCGAATGTCGAACGCGGAAGGCCCGTGCTCGAGCTGCAGATTTTTCGAGTCCACCGGCGCTCCCGTTTCTCCCAACAGGTTGTTTGATCCGAAATAAGATGAGTTGTAGTCGAGCGATTTGGCGAACGTGTAGGAACCTTGCACGAACACGCCGCGGCGACCCTGATACTTCGCAATCAGGACGAGCCCGTTGTAGTTCGAAGAACCGATTGACCTGGCGAGCTGCACGTTACCGAAGTGATTGTCCGGAAACACCTGCTCGTTTGGCGCAACGGGTCCCCGTTTCGACGGGTCGCGCACGATAACCGCCGGTTGATTCACGTCGATGAAAACCCCCAGCTTGAGCCCGGAACTTCCCTGGTAATCGGCCTCGATCAAAAACGCGTTGCCGAGTTTCCGCTGCATTCCAAGATTGTATTGATACAAGTACGCGCTTCTCAGGTTCGGATCGACACCTTGAAAACTCACGACTCCGACGGTTGGAGTTCCGGGGCCTTGCCTGGCGAAGTTCGAGATGAGCGGCACGTTCTGATTGAACCCGACCGCCCACGGGAATTTTCCCGGCTGCGTGACGTTAGCTGTCTGGGTGACTTGCAGATTGTAGGGCGGAGCCAACGCCATCGAGGACGGCACGTTGTTGAAGAGCTCGTCGTAAGCCATTCGAAATCCGCCTCGGATGACCGTGTCGTTTCGGCCGAAGAGGCTGTTAAACATTCGAGGGCTATAGGCGAATCCGAACATCGGCGCGAAGTTGTTTTTATCTGGATAACCGCCGCTCAATGGAAGAGTGAACGGGGCCTGCCTGAAGACGAGCGACGCCGGACCCTTAAGCGCCGGGTTGATATCCAGCACCTGGTCGGTTCCAACTATCACCGGACCGACTCCCGGAACGTAGTTGGTCGCATGGCCCCGGGTCTCTTCGACTGCTGACGGATATTCGTAACGGATGCCGTAGTGCAGGGTGACATTCTCCCGAATCTTGAACTCGTCCTGCCAGAAAAGGTCCCACGGATATCGGCGCCAGTAGGCGAGCGTGCTCCCGGTGCGGAAGTTTGAAGTTTGCACGAGTCCCTTCGCGAAGTCGGCGAAGCTCGCGAAGTTGAATGCGCCGCGCGAGGCTCGGTCGAGATAGCGGCGCAAGTCTTCACGGCGAATGTGAAAGCCCCAACGCCAGGAATGCTTCGCCCAGCCCAGTGGCGCGATGAGCGATAAGTTGTCGAACAACTCTAATGTGCTCGACACGCGGCCTTGAGGGAAGTTGATATTCGTTCCCAGCGGCGCGAACCCTCCCGCAACCGCGATCGTCGGCAGGCCCGAGTTCAACGGATCATTTGTGGCATCGACTACACCCGGCAAGGGCCCGCCGCCGGCGTCCGTGAATATCGCCGCCGCGTTTAGACCGTCGTCCTGTACCGCCCGCTCCATCACGTTGCGCGAGTATCCCAGGCGCAGCTCGTTGATGAAGGTGTTTGAAAACGTGTGTACCTCGCTCGACATGATGGACCGTTGCAAGGGATCGCCCTGGTTACCGCCGGTCTGCGGCGTGGGTCCGCCGACGAAACTTGACGCACGATATTCAGCCCATCGGCCGGAGAGCTGGTCGCTCGCGCCGAGCCGGTGATCGATGCGAATCAGGCCCGTATCGTCTTCGTCTTCGTTGCGGACGTTGCCGATGAAGTTCAAGCTCCCGGAAGCGTTGGGCAGCGGCCAATAGTCGAGAAGCCGCTTCGATATGATGTCGGTTACAGACGCCCGTTCCGCCTGCGTCGGCACCCTGGTCGAGCGCACTACGGGAGCGACCTGGCGAAACCCTTCGTAAGCCGCGAAGAAGAAGGTTCGATCTTTCACCAGCGGCCCGCCTAAGGTCACGCCGAACTGGTTTCGATTCAGTGCGCTCTTCTGCCCGCCAAGTTTGTTGGTAAAGAAATCGGCGGCGTCCAGCTTCGTGTTGCGGAAGTATTCGAAGCCGGCCCCATGAAACTGGTCCGAACCGGTCTTTGTGGCGATATTAACCTGGCCGCCGCTTCCACGCCCGAACTCCGGCAGCGGCACGCTGGTTTGCACGGCGAATTCCTGGACGGCGTCGGTGACGCGGAACGAATTAAGCGGCCCATTCTGCTGGGTGTCCATGTTGCTGATACCGTCGAGCAGATAGACGTTGGATTGCGAGCGGGCGCCCGCCGAGTTGAAACCGCTGCCCTGCGTTCCGGGCGCCGCGGGCACGCTGCCCGGCGTGAGGAGAGCCAGATCGAGAAACTGTCGCGCGTTCAAAGGCAAACTGCCGATGGTCCGGCTGTCAACAACAGTGCTCAGAGTGGATTTGTCGGATTGGATCAAAGGGGCAACGGCGGCGACTTCTATTACTTCCGAAACATCGCCTACTTGCAACGTCAATTCAAGGTGAGTTACCTGGTCAACCTGAATGAGAACCGCTGGAACATTGATGCGTTTGAAGCCGGGCGCCTCGGCCGATAGCGACCAGTTCCCGGGCTCGAGTTGCGGGAACTGAAACGTCCCGTCTGCATCCGAGAGAGCCGTCCGGTGCGCGCGCGTCGCGGCGCCGAGCAGCTTGACCGGGACGCCGGGCAAGGGCGCTCCCGATGGATCTGTAATCACACCGCTGATGCTGCCGGTGGGCGACCGAAAGCTGAAACCCAGAACGAGCAGCATCGCGGTAAGGAACAACACACAGTTGCCGAAGCCTCTTTCCACCGTTCACTCCCGGTTCGTGGTTTGACGCGATAACCAAAGTGCTCAGGTCTTTTTCGCTTAGTGATGCTTGACGACCGTCTTGTTGCTGACGACCTCGAGCAGTTGCATCATCCCGCGATCTTCGTGCGCCAGGATGTGGCAGTGCTGAACGTACTGCCCGGTGAAATCAACGAATCTGGAACGCATAGTGAAGTAGCCGGGTGTTTGGGCATAGCCGGTCTCCGGATTCAGGATCAACGCGCCGCTCGCTGTCTTTCCTATCGGGATTGCGAAATTGTCGTGCCAGATAGGCGGCCCCACGACAATCTTCTTCGTGTTCCCGTACTTCTTCTCGGCCGCTTCCTTCTCCCTGGCGTCACTCACGTATCTGGTCGGCACGTCTGATTTGTTTGGATCGAAGACCTCGACAATTTGGAACGGGTTCACGTGAATGTGGAAAGGATGTGCAACTGTTGTCTCGTTGTAGATCGTCCACTCCTCCGCGGTATCGAGGAGCATCACCTGATTTACGACGCCATCGCTGAACTGCTGGCGGTCGATGGTGTATTGAGGGGCGGATCCGTCCGGATTCCGGCCGGCGGCGGTTCGATTCTTATCCCAACCATACACGAGTCTCCGCTGAAGGTGGATTTCATTCTCCGTAATGTTATTCAGGAAGGGCGGCATGGGTGGAAACTCAGCTTCGGTCTGTGGAAATCCCATGGGCTTGGCAGTACCACCGACCTGAATGAATAGAAGTGGGGCGGCTACCGTGCCCACGACGTACAGGCCCGGCTGAGTTGGCGCCTGCACCAGTATGTCAGCTCGATTGGCCGGCGCCAGGTTGATTGGATTCTTGCCATTATCGGGCTTGTTGTAGTTTGGATAAGCGTACTGAACGCCGTCCTGCGCAGTCTGCTTGAATTGAGGCGGCGGGTTAACAACGCCGTTTGGCGTGGGGCATGAGTTGAACTGGATCGCAACCGGAGCCGCCACCGTTGCGTTTACCATGCGCCACAGTTGAACCTGCCCGGGCTGCATCTTTACAAAGGGTGTGAATTGGCCATTCACAAGCAATGGTCTTTTTTGTGGCGTTGGCTTTAACAGATTAGGATCGTCGACGATCTGTTGGAAGACCAGCACGACCTGATCCAGGCCGGTCTTTTGATAAAACGCTTTCAGTGCTCCGTCGTATCCCGTGGGGCTGTTGTCCTCGATAATGAAAGCGCCCGACAGCCCGTTGAACATGTTGATCGCAGTCGAGCCGTGTTTGTGCGAGTGATACCAGTGCGTTCCGGGAGCCTGCCCCATCTTTACACGGCTGTGAGCCTGTTCGCCCGGATGGTGAACGGATTCCTCATACCTGGGAATCTTGAAGCAGTAAGGATATGAGCCGACATAATACGGCGGCCATGCGCCGTGCGTAATGGCTTCCACATTCTGAGGCCACAACCGCAAATACTCGGGAAGCCCGCGGCCGTTCGGATTTGCTCCCGGCCCAGTATACGGCGCCGTTGAGTCATATTCCTTGATCAGCCTCTCCTGATACATTCGCCATTGCAGAGGAAGCTCTTCCCACCTTTGCGGTATGTGTCTTGTCTCACATTCCTCGAAAGTTTGCCTGAACGCTTGCTGAACGTCCTTCTCCATCACGGTTGTGCTTGGCCAAATGTTGACCAGGACGTTGTCTCCGGTTGTTGACGGAGTGACGTGGGTCCCGTGGAAGTGAATGTTCGCGGCGCTCGAGGCGTGCAAGCAGTTAGGAAATTTGTCTGTCGCCGGATAGTAGTTCTTATTACCCGGGACTCTGAGCTCATCACAGCCTTCCGCCTTCCCATACTCACCGTTCGCAAGCGAGTCGGGAAAGTTAGTTACATTGACCTGATTGAGAAACGTGATTTGAACGTTGTCACCGATACTGCAGCGAAGCGTGGGGCCGGGTCCGGGCGGTCCGGGAGGCGCGGGCGCGGGCTGGTCCTTAGGCGGCCAGCTCTGACTCGGGTCACCGGGATTGTGTCCGACGTAGTATCGCAGCCTCGTCTTCACGGCAGTCTTTGTCGAGGTGGGCACCGTGCGTTCTCCATCCACCACCCTGAGCACCGCTTGCAGGTTGTTGCCGTTTCGGGTGATCTCAACGACCCGCGTCAGTTCCGCCAGGTCCGTAACGGGCGGGCACTGAGCCTGGCTCGGACCAGCCGCTTTCAACAGCGCCGGCGGAAGAAACTCCGCAAGAGCGACGCTCGACGTCACGGCCAGAGCCTGGCGCAGGAACCTCCGCCGAGCAGCGAACGCCTTCTCTTGCATTGTGCCCGCGGCAGCCTCGTTGTCTTCATCATTTTGCACTTTCACGTCATCAGCTTCTGCCATAAGACACCTCCTTGTTTCTAACCAACTGTGAGTTTGCCCTTCTCACCCGCGTGTAGAGCGCAGACATACTGCACTTCATTTGGAGATGGAACCTTTTGAAACCCGAACCTGTTCGATGTTGCAGGTTGACCATTGAGGGATCTCGCGATCCGGTCAACCCAATCGTCGGCCGCGCCGCCGACCGGCATCGGCTGATGTTCGGCTCGTTCGTCGTTGTTGCGCCAGAAAATGACGTCGCCCACTTTGACCGGCTGGTTGGAAGGAGAGAACTCCGCCATTTGGTCCGGCGTCGGAGTGCCTATCGAGTTTATTTCGATCACTATGGTCGGCATACCAGAACTCCTTTTATCTTTAACAGTGAGCCTTCCGCTCTTGACTGAAAGCTGATTGAAAATGGGTAAGTGCCAGGAGGCTCAAAAGCGGCGGCAGTCTACGCCCACGAATTGGGGTTGTCAATCCTACACTCGGTTTTGCTCTGGACTATAGATGAACTCTGAACTTGACTTCAAACTGAACCTCTACTCCAGCAGCGGGCGTTGATAATTGGTTCGGGCCGCCTTAGAATCGCACCGGTGATTATTCGATGACTTCCACTGGTCCCTTCAATCGAATCCTGGTGATCGTGCTCGACAGCGCGGGTATCGGTGAGATGCCCGATGCCGATGCGTACGGCGACGCCGGAGCCGACACGCTCGGACACGCGCTCGGTTCGAGGGAGGTTTCCATTCCGAACCTCCAGAGGTTGGGACTCGCGAACATCAGGCGCTTGCCGGTCGATCCGGTTGAAGAGCCAGGCGGCGTTTTTGGAAAAGCGGCGACCGCTTCGCGCGGCAAGGACACGACTACCGGGCATTGGGAAATGAGCGGGATCATCACTGCCAATCCCTTTCCTACTTATCCGAATGGGTTTCCGCCGCGTGTGATCGAAGCTTTCGAGCGCGCCGTCGGCAGAAAGGTTTTGGGTAACAAGGCGGCTTCAGGCACTGAGATCATCAAAGAGCTTGGCGAGGAACACGTGAGGACCGGGCGTCCGATCGTCTATACATCGGCCGACAGCGTATTTCAGATCGCCGCTCACGAACAGGTCGTGCCGCTCGAAGAGCTTTATCGCTGGAGCGAAATCGCGCGCAGTCAGCTTACTGGAGAAGACGAAGTCGGGAGAGTCATCGCCCGGCCCTTCATCGGCGAGCCTGGGAACTTCAAGAGAACGGAAGCCAGGCAGGACTATGCGATCGATCCGCCCGAAGACACCTTGCTCGATCTTTTGAAATCCGCGGGCCTGGCAGTAATCGCCGTCGGGAAGATCGGTTCGATTTTTTGTCATCGAGGAACGACTGAGGAGTTGAAAGCCGGCAACAACAACGCAAGCGTGGATCAAACTCTTCACGCTCTTCGTAACACCGGGCGAGGCTTGATCTTTACCAACCTCGTAGACTTTGACATGCTGTACGGCCATCGAAATGACGTTGAAGGGTATGCCCGCTCGCTGGAGGAGTTCGACGCGCGGCTGCCGGAGCTTCAGCGAGCGATGCGCGATGACGACCTGATGATCATCAGCGCCGATCACGGATGTGACCCGGGTGACGTTTCGACCGATCACACGCGCGAGTACGTTCCGGTGCTCGCGTGGGGACGCCGCGTTCGCGCGGGAGTGAACATTGGAACTCGGTCATCGATTTCCGATATTGGACAAACTGTAGCTGCGAACTTCGGGCTGACGCTTCAAGCCGGCCGGAGTTTTTTGCAAGAGATATTGTGAACACCCTCTTCTTCGATTGCGCGTAATCTCCCCTCAGCGCCGCGCGCAATGAGACTCAAGTATGAAGGTCTTGTTTGCTCTTCCATTTCTGTTGACCGTGCCGTTTCACCCGGGAGTTTTCCGGGCGCTCGCGGCGCAGGATGCGGCGACGGTCCAGGACTCAGCCGACAAATCGCCCAAGCGTGATGACTTCAAGCGGTTGTTGGATCGGATCAAGAGCCAGTCTTCTTCAGAGCGGCGTGAGGCTATCGAGCAGTTAGCAGATTCGGGTGACTCGCGTGCGGTCGAGCCGCTGATTGCCGCGCTGAAGGACCCCGATCCTGACGTGCGAGCGTCGACCGCCAACGCGCTTGGCCAACTGTCGGACAAACGAGCAGTGGCGCCGCTGACCACAATGCTAAGTGACGAGATTTCATTCGTGCGCGCGGCTGCGGCGAGGGTGCTTGGGCAACTTGGCGACGGTGGCGCGGTCGATGCGCTCACCGGATCCCTCAAGGACAACAACTCGACGGTTCGCGGAGCGGCGGCGATGGGGCTCGGCTCGCTGAAGGACGCCCGCGCCGTCCCGGTTTTGATCTCGGCCATCAGGGACGAAGCGCCGGATGTGAGATCGGCTGCGGCAACCGCGCTTGGTGATCTACGCGACAAACGCGCCGTAGCGCCGCTGATTCAAGCGCTCAAGGATGAAAAGATGGTGAAGCTCGCGGCTGCCATTGCGCTTGCGGACATTGGTGACAAGAGCGCGGTTCCGGCTCTGAGTGAAGCAATCGCCAATGAGAAGGATGAAGAGATGCGGTCGCAGATGAAGGAGGCGCTTCAGAGGTTGATGGCGGCCACGGAGTAGGAAGAGGTCAGAGGTCAGAGGTCAGAAGTCAGAGGTCAGAAGTCAGAGGTCAGAGGTCAGAAGTCAGAGGTCAGA
>DATNBZ010000184.1:0-25106 GCA_035607285.1 Blastocatellia bacterium
CGTGTCGTCCTGCCGCCGCGACGCCGAGACGCTCGCTCACTCTTCACCGCGATCGCCTTGCTCGCCGTGCTGCTGGCCGGCGCGATTTACTGGTGGAAGACGAAACCGACAGTCGTTGAACACCCTGGCGCGATCAAGACGCTTGCGGTGCTTCCGTTCAAAGCGCTCAACGCGCAAGGCGATGAACAATATCTCGGCGTTGGGATGGCTGATGTCTTGATCACTCGGCTCAGCAATCTCAGCCACATCATCGTGCGGCCGACGAGTTCGGTTCTGCCCTTCAACGGGACGGACTCTTTGCAGGCCGGCCAGACGCTCAAAGTGGATTCGGTTCTTGACGGCAGCATTCAGCAAGACGGCAAACGTGTGCGCGTTACAGTGCGGCTATTGCGCACAAGTGACGGCCAGCCGCTCTGGGCGTTCCAGTGCGACGAGCAATGCGTGGACATCTTCGCTCTGGAAGACACAGTTTCGACGCGCGTGGTTGAGGCCCTGGCGCTGAAGATGACCAGCGATGAACGAAAGCGTATGACGCAACGATACACCGAGAACGCGGCAGCTTATCAGGCGTATCTCAAAGGCCGTTATCACACCCTGCAATACACCCCGGAAGGCAACAACCAGGCAGTTGCCGAGTTGAATGAAGCGCTCCGGCTAGACCCGGCGTACGCGCTGGCATGGGCGGGGTTGGCCGATGCCTATACCGCGGCGTCGGACTGGCTGCTGCCGCCACGCGAAGCCTTGTCTAAAGCAAGAGCCGCGGCCGAAAAAGCTCTTGCACTGGATGATACCCTGGCCGAAGCGCACGCCGCGCTTGGGCATGTGTTCGTGCATCAGTTTAATCCGGCGGCCGAGCGCGAGTTTCAGCGCGCGATGGAATTGAATCCGAACTCAGTGGCCGCGATGTTTTTTTATTTCGAATATTTTTTCGCCAGGGACCCGGACAAAGGCGTGGCCGTTCTGCGGCGAGTGCAACAACTCGACCCACTTTCGCAGACGGCTGGCAGTTTCATCGCTTCAACCTATCTGATGGCGCGGCGTACGGATGAAGCACTAATGGAAGCCCGAAAGGCACTCGAGCTGGATCCAAACGATCCGTTATCGCGAGATATCCTGGCGATGGTTTACGCGGCAAAGGGGAATCACGCGGAGGCAATTGCCGAATTGGAAAAAGTAAGACAGCAGCTTCCAACGTCGATGGTTCGGGGAGAGCTCGGGATGGAATACGCTCTGGCAGGCAGACGCGCCGACGCGCTGAGAACGCTGGCTGAGTTGAAACAGATGGCCAGGGAACAGTATGTCTCACCCTTCGACGTGGCTCTTGTCTACACTGGTTTGGGCGATAGGGATCAGGCGTTCGCGTGGTTGGAAAGGGCTCGTGACGATCAATCCGAGTGGATAGGCTGGATCAACTCGGATGCCCGCCTGGATCCGTTGCGCGGCGACCCGCGTTTTGCAGATTTGCTGCGGCGCGTCGGGTTGGCGAATTAGATTGGTGAATGCCGCGAGCATACGGCAGACTCGATGCGCCGATATATGCGTCGCGCCGGCGATTAGTTTACGAAGAGCCTCCGCAGGGTCTACCAACGCAAGGAAGTAATATGGACAAGTCTGAGATCATCAAGATATGCATTGCTGGAGTTGTGGCCATCATAGCTCTGATACAACTGGGAATTGGAGTACACTCCTTCAAAGCTGATCATAAGCGAAGGAAGAAACAAGCTACGATAGAATATATGAGTAAGATCCGAGATGTATACACAACGATAGATTATGAACTTCTAAAAAAGTATGGAAAAGTTTTGGTTGAAACTCAGATTAAGGAGATCTTCGCCAATCACGAAGAAAGGACGAAGCTGATGAAGCTTCTTGGCATGTTTGAACATCTAGCAGTTGGTGCGAACACTGACGTCTTTGACATTGACGTGTTAAATCGGATGTCAGGTGCTTATATGATAAGACTATTCAATCAATATTCTGGGTACATAAAGCAACAAAGAAAAGTTCTAAAGAACGACTCCATATATAAGGAATTCGAGGATCTTGTAGACAGACTAAGCGGGTTGCGAGGGACGTAACGAGGGCTTGCTCAGGTGATTTGCAGGCTAGTTACTCGGGCGCTTAGCCAGGTCCCTGAGGGATTGCGCGTGCGCGACGTGCATCTCGCGCAGCTTGAACTTCTGGACTTTGCCTGATGCGGTCATCGGGAACTCATCCACGAAGCGAACGTGGCGCGGTATCTTGAACCTGGCGATGCGGCCTTCGCAGAACTCACGAATTTCCTCGGGGGTCCCCGCCTCGCCTTGTTTGAGCTTGATCGCGGCGGCGACGTCTTCACCCAACCTGTCATCCGGAATGCCGTAAACATAAACGTCGACGACTTTCGGGTTGGTGCGAAGCAGGTCTTCGATCTCTTTGGGGGCGATATTCTCGCCGCCGCGAATGATAATTTCTTTTATTCGGCCGGTGATCCTCACATACCCCTGGGCGTCCATTGTTGCCTGATCGCCGGTGTGCAGCCAGCCCTCGACATCGATAGCTTCGCTGGTGGCTTTCGGATTGTTGTAGTAACCCTTCATTACATTGTAGCCGCGGCAGTACAGCTCGCCGGTTTGCCCGGGCGCACAATCCTGGCCGGTCGCCGGATCGACAATCTTGACTTCGACTTCAGGCAACGTCCGGCCCACGGTTTGAGTCCGAAGCTCGACGCTGTCGAGGCGCGGAGTCAACGTGATGCCGGGGGACGCTTCGGTCAAGCCGTAAGCGATAGCCAGCTCGGTCAGGTGCATGCGCTCCATGACCTTGCGCATCAGCGGCTCGGGGCACAGCGCGCCGGCCATGATTCCCGTTCTCAAACTCGTCATGTCAAAGTTGTGAAAGTCGAGTTGCTCGAGTTCCGCAATAAACATCGTAGGCACGCCGTAAAGTGTCGTGCATTTTTCCTGTTCGATGTACTGAAGCACACGCAGCGGATCAAAGGTCTCGAGTGGGACCAGCGCGGAAGCGTGCGTGTAGGCGCCCAGCACCCCGATCACGCAGCCAAAACAATGAAAGAACGGGACCGGTACGCAGAGCTTGTCGCTCGGCGTCAGCGCGAGACCTTCCGCAAGCCAATATCCGTTGTTGACGATGTTGCGGTTGGTGAGCATTACTCCCTTCGGGAACCCGGTCGTTCCCGACGTGTATTGCATATTAATCACGGTGTCGAGGTCTTGACCCGCCAGGCGAGCGTCCAATTGTTCGTCGCCGACTTTGTTCGAGCGCGCGAGCAGCGAATCATAGCGAATCATCCCTGCCGGTTGTTCTTCGCCGATGTATATTACGTTGCGAAGGAACGGCAGTTTGGCCGGGCGCAGAGCCGCCTCTTCAGCGGCTGCCAGCTCCGGCACTATGTCGAAAATGGTTTGCACGTAATCGACGTCACGAAACCCTGCGACTGTGATCAGCGTGCTGCTTTCAGATTGTTTGAGGAGGTATTCGATTTCGCGGGCGCGAAGACTCGTGTTGACGGTGACCAGCACGGCTCCGATCTTCGCCAACGCAAACTGCAACACGACCCACTCGGGGACGTTTGGGGCCCACAGCGCGACTCGATCGCCCGCTTCGATGCCGAGGCTGATCAAGCCCTTGCCGATTTCGCGAGCCATCCACTCGAGCTGGCTGAAGTCGTATCTCAGACCGCGATCCGGATAGATCAGAGCTTCGCGCCCCGGATAGTCTCGCGCCAGCAGTGAGAGCAGCTCACCAACCCGGACGTCCTTGTAACCGCGCGGTCTTTCAACGGCTTCGCTGGTAGACATGCACCGTCCTCCGCAACTTTCCAAATTCAAAACTCATCATCAATCTCATCGTCCTCGGGTAAAGAGCCGAAGTATCTGAGCCATGAGTTGACATCGCCGACCTCGAATTGTTCGCCGTCCTCGACCTTTGGCTGGGATGAGATAATCTGCTCGACCTGTGTTCTGAATTCTCCTGACCTGACCACCGAGGCGCCTCTCGACCGAACCAGAAAAGCGAGATGGCGGTCCGAGGTAACAACGGTGAGGCCTCGAGGGTTTGGAGAACTCTCAACAAGTTGCTCGATACGGGCATCTGCGTCCGAGCCCGGCTCGGCGTACAAAATCTTAACGCCGCGAAATGCAGATCCATCGGGAGCTCCCCGCTCCGGCGCCCCGTCAAAGACCACCGTCACGCGCGTCGCTTTTGCTTTGGCAAACTCCGCTGCTTTTGCGAGCAAGGAACGTCGCGAACTTGACTTGTCGCGGTGCCAACCCGGCGTCTGTCCCATCACATTGTTGCCATCGACAATGTAAGCCATAACATACGACTTATCTTTGCGACGCAATCTTAGCCTTAATGCGACTTGATTGAAACATCCGATGAGCGTTCAGGACCAAGGAATGCTAAGAACGCCAGGCAGCGGCGGACTAGAAATCCGTGCTGACTGGCGTTTGTGCTGGCGATCTCTCAGTTCGTCGACTTATTGCGGACGGCGATGTATCGGCGCGGGTGTCTCGCGATCACCGCCGCGCGCTCCGCCTGGCGCGCCGCGACCGGGATCGCCAAATACCGGCGAAGGAGGCGGTGGTGGATCATGATGATGGTGACCGCCACCCGCATTGCCACTACCGCCGCCGGATCCGCCATTGCCACCGGACCCGCCGCTACCGGAAGACCCGCCCCGATTGCCGCTACCTCCATTGCCTGAGTAAGGGCCGCCGTTATAGTAGCCAGGCCAGGCAAACCGATACCAGTACGGGTTGTAATTTGAATACTCCCATCCATAGGCCGACGTGAAGCCGCCGGTGTACGGCAGGAATGTGTAGCAGCGACAGAACGGATCGTATATCCAGGCGTTGTTCCGCAACGAGGCAATCCCGGCGGTGCGTCTCATGCCGCGACCGGACAGATTGTTGTTTGCGGCTATCAGCGCTTTCGCCCGCGACTTGCTCCAATCGTCGAGTGAATCAATGTCGTTCTTATTCAATTTCGCTATGACCGGCGTGCTGCCTTCGACAATCGCTTGCCTGCCGTCTTTGATCGCAGCGTCCCCGACAAAAGCACGTCCCTTTCGAACGACGATCTCGGGCTTAGGTGCGGTCCCGACATTGAAACGATAAATGCCCGTATGCGCGATTTCGAATTTGTTTTTGGGGGTTTCAACAAAGATATCGCCGTCCATCACCGACGCTTCGAGGACGGCGGAGCCGCTCAGAAGCTTAACCGTGTTAGTTGTAAAGCCATCGAATAGGAAAACGAATTGGCTGCTGTTACCCAGCCTCAGGTAGCAACCGGGGTTCAGTAATATCTCCGCGCGGCTGTCCGTGCCGGTCCTTACCGCATCACCGGGTTGCAATTCATCGCCCGAGATCAGCATTTCGGGAACCGCAAAAGGCCGCGCGCGGACGACACTCGCTTCGCCTTCGACGATGTTAACGACGCCCGCCTTGGCGGAAACAACGTAGTCGTTCAGCTCGCCGCGCGGGGTCGGCTTACCCGCCGGGTTTCGTTCTTGTGCTGACAGCGAAGCGGCCAGAACGAGAGTAGTCAATACCGTGAGAACGCTCCTGGTGATATTCATCTTAGTCTCCTGTACGCGACTCGAGTATCGCGTTTCCCGACTTATTGGCGAGTCATCCGCAATCTCGTGCTTGACCTTCGCCTGAAGACCCCATCTGCCGCGATTATACTCTGACTAGTGAGGATAGCAAGCGATACAACGATTCGGTAGTGTTCGGTTATTGACTCGCTTAATAACCTCCGCGTGCTTTGCGGTCCTTTGCGTCTTTGCGCTGAGTATTGGGTCTTGCTCCTTCAAGTCCCAATACTCAGCGCAAAGACGCAAAGGACCGCAAAGCACGCAGAGGACCGGCTTCGGATGTCTTCCGGCGGAATAGTTTGTCTTAGATTGGGAGATGCGTTAGACTGACGTTCGGTTAACCCCCGGATTTGCCCCCTTCGGCGGAGGCAAGGCGGGGGTTTCGCTTTTGGACGAGAGACCAGCGTAGCCCTTTATCGCTTTGTTTATCTACTCAGCCGGAGCTCATCAGTACGAAGCGCTCCAGCCCCAACAGGTGCGCTTCAGGCGAGCAGGATCTGGGTTCGGTTCGAGCAAAAGGGTTTGCTTATGACCACGAAGTACTCCGAAGAACGTTCTGATGAAGTCAGTCGATTCAGTGTCAGCACAAGCACCGAAGTCACCATTCAGATTTCCGAGCGTGATGGTCGCCAGTTTATTCTGATTAAGGAGCAGCATCCTGCGGGGACCGTCTCTACGACGGAGCACACCATCGAGATTCCGGCTGCTCTCCTGCCTGAGCTTAAGCGCGCTGTGGCCGTGCTCGAAGAGAATTTCGGAGACGAGGACGACCCGGTACCGCACGCGCAACATCATCCCGTCAGTTTTGCCCACGAATCCGAAGCCGAGTTCGCGCGCATTCTCGACTTCTATCACATCGTCTGGCACTATGAGCCCCGCACGTTTGCCATCGAGTGGGACGAAGACGGCAACGTCGCCAGCAGCTTCACGCCGGATTTCTACCTGCCCGATCATGATCTCTACATCGAACTCACCACGGCTAGGCAGACGCTGGTGACCAAGAAAAACCGGAAGGTTCGACGGCTCCGAGAGATCTATCCTGAGATCAATGTAAAAATCCTGTACGCGTCAGACTATCAAAAGCTGATCGACAAATTCGTCGCGAGTGGGGCCTTTCAAGAGGATGGTAAGATTTGATGTCGAGGCAAGCTATGAGAGCTGCGGCGAGTCGCTCAGAAACGCGCGACGAAGATGTTGCCATAAAAATAACGATCCCGAGTGATCTCCGTCTCCATTCTCTAGCCCTCAGCGTCAATGTTGAGAATCCTTGCGGACCCTCGTTCGCCAAAGTCCGAAGACTCTGGCGTGCGAAACCCTTGCGGGCTTCTGCCATCACACCGAAGTTTCACATTCTTGCCAGTGTCCCTTGCGGAACACCAGCCGCCCTGCGAACTGGAGAATTTCAACTTCAACCTCTCGGGATCGGACCCGATTGTTGCCAACCGAGCGGGTGTGATACTACCATACGAAATATTTTTGTCAACAAAAAAACGCATTCATGAAAGAAATATTTTATGCACAGTTTTTCCACAGGCGAAATGAGACCTGAGAAAGTACTGATACCCCAGAACCGGCTCCAGGAGCGGGTTTCAGAGCTTGGCAAGGAAATCTCCCAACAGTTTGAAGGGAAAGACGTTGCTGTTGTAGCCATCCTGAAAGGCTCGTTCATCTTCGCCGCGGATCTGCTTCGAGCGATGACAATTCCCTGCTCGATTGACTTCATGAGCATCTCCACTTATGCCACGCAGCCGGACTCGGGAGTCGTCCGCATAACCAAGGATCTCGACGAGAGCATAGCCGGACGCGACGTCCTTTTGGTGGAAGATATCATCGATACCGGCTTGACCGTAAATTACCTCTTGAAGACCCTGACACAACGGAAGCCCGCGAGCCTTCGCGTCTGCACATTACTCGACAAGTCGGCGCGCCGGCTGATCGACCTGCCGACCTTTTATCGAGGATTCGAAATTCCCGATGTGTTTGTAGTCGGCTACGGCATGGACTATCAACAGCAGTTCCGCAACCTGCCCTACATCGCTACTCTGAGATTGAACGGGTCTTAACCGAACTCATTGCCGGCGACAGGCCACTCGCATCGGAACTAGGCGCTCCGATCAAGCAGGTAGCAGGAATGCGTCTTGAAGGCGAGCCATACCTCCTGGTTCCGAGAGAGACCCAGCTCGCTGACCGCCTGACGGGTAACGCTCGCACTCCAGATGACGCCCGCGTTGACTCGCACTATCGTTCGGTTCAAATCATCGTCAATCGCGGTTATCGTTCCTCGCATGCGGTTTCGCAACGAAGTTGAGCGAGGCTCCTCGGTCGCCAGCAGGATATCACCCGAAGGCACGGCTAGCGTGACGCGTTCCCCCAGGGATTCGTTGCCAAACGGAACGTCTACCCGGCAGGAACCTTCGGCATCCGAAACCTCAACTGTCATGATCCCGGCCTCTTCGCTCTTTCCGATAACCTTCGCACTGAAAATGTTTTCAACGCCTGTTAACCGCGCAACGCTTGCAGTGACAGGGGTACCAAATACTGAAATCGGCTCACCGGACGCTACAACCCGGCCCTGCTCGTAAACGATTACGCGCTCTCCAAGAGACACGGCTTCTTGCCTGCTATGTGTGACGTAGATGATTGGCAGGCGCAACTCTCGGTTTATGGATTTGAGGTCCGCGATAATGCCGCGCTTTGTTGCTTCGTCGATCGCCGAAAGCGGTTCGTCAAGCAACAGTATTCGAGGCTGATGCGCAAGCGCACGAGCCAGGGCGACGCGCTGGGCCTCGCCGCCTGAAACCTCGCGAGGCTTGCGTGCGGCGGTGTGCGAGATTCGCAGCGCTTCCATCATCGCTTCCGCCTTTCTCCGACGATCGGCGCGCGACAAACGGGTCATCCCGAACTCGACGTTAGCTCGAGCAGTAAGGTGGGGAAACAACGCCAGATCCTGAAAGACATATCCCACGCCTCGTTTTCTAATTGGGAGGTCTTTCTGCTCGGATGAATCGAACAAGACTTCGTCGCCGATGGCAATGCGACCCGAATCGGGGCTCACGATGCCAGATATGGACTTGAGCGTAGTTGTTTTGCCGGATCCGGACGCTCCAAAGAGAATCGTGAATCCGGGCGGCACATCGAACTCTACGTCAAGCGAGAAACCCTGTGCTGCTGCACCGCGTTCCTCGCCGCCGCGTGCGCTTGCGCGGCTCCCGGATGTTCTTAGAGCTTTTTTGATTCTTACCGAAAGGGTCATAACGCAGCCGGGCATCAAAGGGCGTTTGTGAGGGTCAACGGTGGCCGGCGGTCAGCTTGTTGGTCGAGTAGACCAGTACAAGCGCAACCGCTGACAGAATGAACACCAACACGAGCGCATAGTTGTCGCGGCCGGCCTGGGCCGCGTCGAAGATCGCTATGGCGGCCGTTTGAGTGCGGCCCGGTATGTTCCCGGCCACCATCAACGTCGCTCCGAAATCCCCCAACGCCCGAGCGAATGCCAGCATCGCGGCAGCGATGATTCCGCGCGAAGCGAGAGGCATTGTCACACGCCAGAAGACCTTCAACTCCGATTCCCCCAGGGTTCGGGCCGCGTCCTCGAGGTTGGTATCGACAGCGGCGATTGCGGCGCGTGAAGTCTTGACCATTAACGGCAGCGCTCCGATGGCCGCGGCGACGACCGCGCCCTCCCAGGTAAATACAAGCGAATGGCCTGTGATCGCTTCAATGGCGTTACCAATTGGACTTCGATGGCCCAATACAATGAGCAAGTAGTATCCAAGGACGGTAGGCGGAAGAACGAGCGGCAAAGTTACCGCGGCGTCCAGGAGCTCTCGGCCGAAAAACCTGTGACGCGCCAGAAGCCAACCCAGGGCGACTCCAAATATCACTACAAACGCCGTGGCAATCAGGGCCACTCGCAACGACAACGTGAGCGGAAACCAGTCTATTTCAGCCATCGGCTGATGAAGATAACACAGTCAAGCTGCGACATGTCAGCGCCTTTGAACCAATACTCGAAAGCTATCGCTTATGCCGCCGGGGACGAACAGGTTCTTCACTGCCAGCCGCTCCTTCAAGTCATCCAGCGACTGGCCGGGCTGATTCGCGGAAGCAATTCGATCAATCAATCCCATTCGAATCAGAAATGCCGTCTGCCTCTCGAGGCTCACAAACTGGAATCCAAAATCGCGTCCGTAATCAATGAGTGCGGTGAAGTTCACGCTCGCGGTCATATCCTGCTCGCCTATTCGCTCGAGCGGTGAATCGATGAGGTGGTGCTCGTGAAAACAACGAAGCGTGCCTTGCTTTCGGTCGGGCGTCCATAAACGCTGAACGGTATCGCCGTAGTCGATCGTTACCAGGAATCCGTGTGATATCGCTCTCGACATCCGGGCCAGCCACCTCAGTGCTTCGAGGTTAGCCTCGACAACCTGCCCTTCGGTGAGGGTCACGTCCATTCCAGCGGCGTAATCGCTGAGCCTCTCGGTGGACAACTCTCCCCAATCCAGCCTGAGCCTCATCTCTCCGTGTTCTCCCGATCCCGACGATACCGTGACGTATTGTTCTTCGACGCCGCCGTCCCGACGGCGAATGCGGTGTACCGGCATAGCATCGACAAACTCATTCGAGAAGGCGATCCCCTGGATCGGCGCGCGTTCCAACTCTTGAACTTCACACCAACGAACTCGATCGCCAAATGACTCGAGCCTTTCTTTCTGATGCTCGATCATGTACAGGCTGGACTCGACGATTATGTAAGTCAGGCTCGCGAAGACCCCGGGGTTCTCGTCGCGGACCGCTGAGAGTATGTCAAACGCAAGCTGGCCGGTACCGGCGCCGATCTCTACAAGCGTGAGCGGGTACTCGACCCAAAGGTCAATGAAGGCTTGAGCGAGCACAGCTCCAAACGCCGGATGAACATTGCTCGATGTGTAGTAGTCTCCTGCCGCGCCGATCTTCAGTCGACTGGTGTTGTAGTATCCGAGCTCGGGATCATAAAGCGCTGCCTGCATGAAGTCGCGAAACGTGATCGGACCTTCGCGGTTGATTCGCTCGATGAGTTTCCGTTCAAGCTCTGTCGAAGTCGAAACCATGGTTTGAGTAAACAAGCGCGCTAAGTTCGTAGTCCGGCCTTCAGGCGGAAGTTCGTAAATCCGCCTAAATACAAACTACAAACTTCCGCCTGAAGGCCGGACTACGAACTTTTCACACGGTCTCAAAAGAAAGGGGCGCAGGGAAATCATTTCCTGCGCCCATAGCCAGCTTATTGAAGAAACGTCTATCGATTAAGCAACCGTGTTCGCCGCCGCTTCCAGGCCCTCAGCCTGCTCCTGGCTTACGTTTCCGCGACCGAAGAGGAAGCGAGTCGGATGCTCCTGCATGATCTTGTCCTGCAGTCGCATTAGCCCGTACAAAAGCGCTTCGGGGCGAGGCGGGCAGCCGGGGATGTACACATCAACAGGAACGATGCGATCGACGCCCTGGAGGGTCGAGTATGTTGGAAACGGGCCTCCGGTCGAAGCGCATGCTCCCATGGCCATGCACCATTTCGGCTCAGGCATCTGATCCCACACACGTTTGATGATTGGACCCATCTTCAGAGTCGGAGTGCCGCTGACGATCATCAAGTCCGATTGCCGGGGGCTCGGTCTAAAAACACCCGCGCCGAACCGGTCCATGTCGAAACGCGACGCGCCGGTCGCCATCATCTCAATCGCACAGCAAGCCAAGCCAAAAGTCATCGGCCACAACGCAGACTTCCGCGCCCAATTGAACACGAAGTCAACGCTTGTTGTAATGATACCGCTCGACGACTCGACCACTTCTTCCCGTTCTTTTGCCATTGTCTTTTCCCGAAAATCCGAAATCCGCAATCCGCAATCCGCAATCCGCAATTCTTCTAGGCCCACTCCAGCGCGCCCTTCTACCACGCGTAGTAATAGCCAACTACAAGTATGCCGATGAACAAAAGCATTTCAACCAGTCCGAATACCGCGAGCCGATCGTAGATCACCGCCCACGGAAAAAGGAAGATCGTCTCGACGTCGAAGACCAGAAATAACATCGCGACGATATAGAAGCGCACCGAGAATCGATCCCGCGCATCGCCGATCGGATCGACGCCGCACTCGTAGGGCATCAACTTCTCGCGTTCAAACACTCGCCGCTGAACCAGCCTTGAAACGGCGAGCAAAACGACCGGCAACAGCACGGCTATGAGAAAGAAGAGGATGATCGGAATGTAGCCGTAGATCGGCGGCGCAGCGACCGGGCCGGGAGCCGGCGTTCCACCTGTCCGGGGCGGGGTCTGGAGCAAAAGTGCTAGTAACACTGTCATCTGCTCACCTGCGAAGAGTTGGGATTTGATTTCCTAAGCAGCACGGTCATCTTAGTTTTCCGGTTCGCACGATGTCAAGCAAAGGGTAGTGTTCGGATTCTGCGTTGCTTAATAACCTTCGCCTGCTTTGCGGCCCTTTGCGTCTTTGCGCTGAGAATTGGGTTGCTCCTTCAATAACCAATACTCAGCGCAAAGGCGCAAAGGACCGCAAAGCACGCGAAGGGCTGAACACACGTTACAAGTCAGCAACTCAATAACCCAACTACCTCAGCTTGACGCGGGGAATTATTGGCAGTAATATTCGCCACGCTGTAGATCGCAACTTCGCATCTCGCAAACTTCATAATCAGAACCGTTCGGAATCATAGAAGCAGAGCAGTACCGGCTTCAGGGATATGCGAAGGTCCGCCTTGTGCACTGTCAGGCCGCCGGACGACGCCCTGCAAAAGAGCTGTTTAGAAAGCCCCTGCCCCAGTGGAGCGAAGGAGAAACCGACTATGACACGTCTAATTAAGGTAGCCGCGACGCTCACCATGATCGCCGGCCTGTCTATCGGGATGCTTATCCCGAGGGCCAGCATGAACAGTCAGCAAAATCCATGCAGCGTGAACCTCACAACCGGATTCAACGTCCCTCACGATTTGCCCGCAAACGCCTCCCTGACGGATTTGGAATGTTTTGCCTGGCAGTCCTTCGTTGCGTTGAACTGGCCGGCCGTGACGCAGAATTTCCAGCCAAACACGCGAGGCGTTCCCGATCAGAATCAGAATTTTGGCGCTTCAGGGAATAACAACTTTGCGAGCAGCGGCGGGAACCTCGTATGGGAGACGTACAAGCACAAAGTCGAACTGTTCCCCGCGACCGGAGCACCTTCGACAAGCTACGACACAAAGCCGAACTACGTTTACTCGGTAAAGGTAACGGTCCCGTCCGGAGTAAACGCCGGCCAGTTCAACAATCTGGACGAGGGAACCCAGATCGGACAGAACTACATTTTCTTCCCCTCGAATCCTCCCAATCCCAGCAGCTCGGGCGGAAAGATCACGCCCAACAAAGACGTCCAGATTCTCTTCGAGGCGCGGGCGAATCGAGTCGAGTACAACTACGTCGTCAGCAACAAGTATTACAACGCGACGACCGCCGCAACCGCGGCCGCGAATACCGTCACCTATCTGAGCAATCCGAGCATGCCTCCCAAGACTCCTTATATCAGTTTCCCTCTCGGAGACATGTCGCAAAGCGGTCCTTCGTTTGAAGGTACGATAGAAACAAAGGCAGCCTGGCGAATGCTGACTCCGGCTGAGATAGCGAGTGGGCGTTATCACACCGCAACCGTGGTCTACTACACCGGAACCGATAACGCTCCGGTTGCGGCGAACGCGACCTTCGGATTGCTCGCCCTTCACATCATTCACAAGACAAAGAACTATCCCTATTTCATCTTTGCGACGTTCGAACAGGAGGACGCGTTGAAACTGGAGACAGGTAATCCGACGGGTCTTTACACCATTACAACGTACCCGAGCGTCTCATATTTGAACAACTCAGGACAAAAGGTACCGCCCCCGGCGCCGCCACCAATGTTTCCAAACGGTATTCTGCCGGCCGCTCCCGGGCTTCCGCTTACTTTCGCCGGGCCGACTATGGCAAGCCAATACACTCCGGCGGATCCTGTAACCAAGCAGGTCAATGACGCGGTACGCGCGCAGATCGTCAGTCAGAATCCCTCTTCGGTATGGCAGTACTATAAATTACTGGGCGTTCAATCCGTGCCGACGAGCGACGCTACATCGCCGTACTTCTATCTCGCCAACATCGTGGTGGAAACCAGCCTGCCGGGCTTGCAAAGATTCCAGGGCAGGATACCTCCTCCTCCGTTCCACACGGGATTTCCTGACAGCCGCAGTATGAACAACACGTTCCTCCTGAGCGGACAAACCAGCGCCATGGTGAATATGGGCGGGTGCATGGGCTGCCATGCCGTTCCTCAGCGCACCGGATATGACTTCAGCTTTATTCTGAAAGGCGGACCGGTGGGGACCCCGGACGCGATCGGGCTTCCCACTCCAGTCGCTGCGAGGACGCGCAATGTGAGGATCGTCAAGCAATTTGCGAAGTAAAAGAAGCGCCATTCGATCGCCGCATTGGTCGTCAGCAATGACCCAAACGATCGAGTCAGGCTTTTTGAGTTAAGCGTGGGAGTTCGCCCGCAGACCAGGGCGACCGACTCCAAAAGTAAAGGAGATTGAGATGATGAAACGAATGTTTGTGACGGTGATTCTTGCGGCGGCGGTTTTGATGCTTGCTTCCGCTCCAGCTTATGGTCAGCGTCATTCGAAATCGGCTGATCGGTCGGTGATGGACGCAGAAAAGGCTTACGTCGATGCCCTGGTGAAAGGCGATCATGCCGCTTTGAATAATATGCTTGACTCCCAGTACATCTTTACAAATACGGAAGGCTCGACCCTGGATAGAGGGGCCCACCTGAAGCGCTTCGAGGGAGGCAAGTACCGATTCGCGACGAAAGCTGACATCGACGACGTGAAGATCAGGATGTCAGGTACGACTATGGCTTTCGTTACAGGGCGGCTCAATTTCTGGGGGGCCGATACACCGCCGGCCGATGGGCATTCGCGCTACACCCACGTGTGGGTAAAGAAGGCGGGTCATTGGCGCCTGGTCTCGAATCATTCCCATCGCGTCAGCTAGAGATGAAGCATATACGCCGGCGGGCGCGCGTGGGACTCGCACGCCGGCCTGCTATTCCATAGTTCATCGATTACCAGGAGCTCACATATGAAGCGAGTCGCTATTGTCTTATTGCTCGTGCTGGCATTCGCGGCCGGCGCTCAGGGCCAAACATCCTCGAAGCGAGTTCGATCATCGGCCGACACCGAAGCAATCCTTCGAGCGGAGAAGATCTACACCGAAGGCTTGCTGCACGGCGATGTCGCTGCGCTCGGCAAACTTTTTTCCGATGACTACGTGGTGACAAAGAATCACGGCGAGTTGTGGGATAAGAATACTCATCTGGCGTTCATCCGAAGCGGCGCTCATAAGTTCCTGAAGCTCGACTTTCAAGACCCGAACGTGCGCATCTACGGTATGACCGCCGTGGTCACCGGCCGCTTGAATCATCAGTTTCGCGATGACGCCGGCGAGTTCACGGGCCAGTCTCGTTACACCCACGTGTATGCCAAACGAAACGGCCGTTGGTATATGACCACAAACCATTTCAACCGATTCGGCGCCCAGGTGCCAGTCCCCGGCGCCGCTCCGCCGAGCGAAGGCAAGACCGCCAAGGCAGTCGAGGGCGTCACAAACAAGTACTGTCCGATAGCCGGCGAGGGCGCCACAAAAGTAAGCGTTAACCCGAAAATCCGAACCGAGTACAAGGGTCAATACGTCTACTTTGCAAATGAGGCAGCCATCAAAGCCTTCGAAGCAAATCCCGAAAAAGCGATCGCGCGAATGTCCGCAGAAGACCAGGCAGCCATCAAACACAACGAGACGTGCCCTTACACCGGACTGAAGGTCGAGTCCAAATTCAGGGCGGAGTCTGAAGGTAAGCTGACGTACTTTTGCTGCGCCCATTGCAAGTGGGAGTTTGAAAGGATACTCAGCACTCAACAGCGCTAACAGGATCAGTATGAGAAACCCTGGTTCGTTCGCAAACAGAGTCCTCACATTGGCGGCGATCGTCGCCATCGTACTCGCTGGCGGGCGAGCAGTCGCGATCCGAGCACAGTCGATCACCGGGTCGATATCCGGCAGTGTGAGCGATGAACGCAATGAAGCCATCGTCGCGACCGTCGTTGCGCGCAACCTCGAGACTAACATCTCCCGCACAATTCGAAGTGATAGTGAGGGTCATTACCATTTCGTAAGCCTTCCGGTTGGAAGTTACGAAGTGCGAGTTGAAGCCACGGGCTTCGCCAAATACATAAGAGCGCCAATTACCGTTGGGCTGAACCGCGATGCAGTCGTTTCCTGCGTTATGCGCCCCGCGGCTGTAGACGAAGTCATCACAGTCCGCGGCGATGCTCGGCTGCTCAACACGACGAATGCCCAGCTCGGCGTTCAATTTGATTCGCGAGCGCTGTCGGCGCTGCCGCTCTCGCCGTCGCGCGATGTCTATAACGTTTTGCTCTCGGCGCCGGGGGTTACCCAGTTGGGAAGCGGTCAGACGGCATTTGCCATCGGCGTCAACTTCTCGGTCAACGGGTTGGGGCTGCGCTCAAACAACTTTCTGATCGACGGACAGGACAACAACGATTTCATCTCGGCGGGGCAGGGCCAGCCGATCAACAACCCGGACATCGTTCAGGAGGTGAGGCTGATTACCAATCAGTTCGCCGCCGAATACGGCCGCAACGCGGGCTCGGTAATAAACGCGATAACCAAGAGCGGGACCAACGGCTTTCATGGGTCGCTGTTCGAGTTTCACAATAACAACCGCTTTAACGCTCGCAGCAATCTGGATGAGGCGGGAGGGCTGGCGTCGGCGCCCTTCCGCCGTGAGAACCAATTCGGAGGCACAATCGGCGGGCCGTTAGTTAAGGACCACACTTTCTTCTTCACGTCACTTCAGCGCTGGACCGACCGCCGAACGGAATCGGGGTTCTCAGTTGACGGCGTCCCAACCGAAGCAGGCCGGCAAGTTCTAAAGGCGGCGGCCGGATCGCTCCCTCAGGTGACTGCGTTGCTTGCGTTTCTTCCAGCCGCGCAAAAACCGTTGGGGCGTTCGATTCAAATCACGGTTGGCGGACATCCATTCTCGATACCGCAAGGCTCTCTCACAAGCTCCGCTGCGCGAGTGTTCAACAACTGGCAGGGATCGGCGCGCGTCGATCATCACATCGACGCGATTCACACGCTGACGGCGCGTTACCTGATCAACGACAGTTTTAGTTCCGGTCTCGGCCAGATAACGCCGGGCGGATTTACAACCGTGGTGCAATCGCGCCAGCAAGCCGCCAGTCTCGCGCTCAAGAGCGTGTTCTCGAGCAGGCTGCTGAACGAGATTTGGCTCAACTATCAACGCAACCTGATCCCCATCGTCGCCGAACATCCCGAGTCTCAATCCATACCGGGCATCGAAATCTCCCAACTCGGATTGACCGGCGCATTCGAGCGGGACTCGAGAACCGCCATCGGTTTTGTCCCGACCCTTCCGCGCCAGCGGCTGACCAACAGCTATCAGCTTCAGGATAATCTTTCGCTCACAGCGGGAAGCCATATCATGAAGTTTGGAAGCGACGTCCGGCGCGTTCAGGTGAGAAGCTTCGAGACCCAGAACGTCCGCGGATCGCTGCGGTACTCGACGCTGCAGCGCTTCATCGACGACGTAGCCGACGCGGCGACGATTCGCAAGTCGCTGCCCGGCGGCCAGGACTTCGCTTATTTTCTTTGGCACGATTTCTCTTTTTTCGCGCAGGATGAATGGAGAGTTAAGCCGAACCTGACGATCACCTACGGCCTTCGTTACGAGGTCCCGGGCAATTCAGTCGCAAGCCTCGTCGATGCAAGCCGGCTGATAGTTCAAGCCGCAGGCGGTGATCCGCGCTACGCATTGTCGCCCGTTCCCGGCCGCGACCTCAATAACTTTCAGCCTCGCTTCGGATTCAATTGGAACCCGCGCACAAGCGCGCGCGGATTGATTGGGTTGCTAACGGGCGGAGACAAGCTGGTGATGCGGGGCGGCTACGCTCGCGCGTACGATTACGTGGCGGACGCTCTTGCGATTACTCTTACAAACACTTTCCCGTTCGTCAGATCGCTGACGCTGGCGACAACCGCTCAACCATCGGGCGGCGTAGGCGTCAGCAACGCTTACAAAAGATTGAGTGATCCCGCGCCCCCAATCGCTGATCCTCTGCAACTGGCGCGTTCAGACGTTGGCCCGGACTTCCGCGCTCCATACGCGGATCATTTCGACCTGAGCTTGCAGCGCGAGATCTCCAGAGACATGGTTGTTAGCCTTGGATACGTGGCGACCAAGGGAACGGCGCTGCTCGAGACGATCGACGGAAATCCGCGGCTGCCTTTCTCGACGGCTCGAGTCGATCCTACTCACGGCGTGGTTCGTTTGCGGAACAACGCGGCTTCGTCGATCTATCATGCGATGCAGATCAGCCTGGACAAGCGCTTCAGCGCCGGACTTCGCGCCGCTGTTCACTACACGTGGAGCGCCGCGATTGACGAAGCGTCGGATTTCTTTAGCCCGTCGTTGAATGACATCGGACTTGCGCAAGACTCGTTCAATCGTCGCGGTGACCGGGCGCGTTCAAATTATGACCGGCCTCAACGTCTCACCGGCAACGTGGTTTGGGAACTACCGTTATTCACGGGCCGGAGCGGTGCGCGAGCACAACTCCTCGGTGGATGGCAGATGTCGGGGCTGTTTACGTTTCAGAGCGGCGCGCCATTCACGGTGTTGAATGGGTCGGATCCAACCGGCGCCTTGAGCGGTATCGATGGTCTCGTGGGAGGCAGCCCCATTCGTCCCAACATCAACACGACGCTTCCTCTATCGAGTATGTCCATCGAAGAGATCGTGAAAGCAGGGGGAGCCGCGCTCTTCTCACCGTTGCCGGCCGGCGCCAGGGTTGGTAATGCGGGCCGAAATATCCTGCGCGCGGACGGCATCGCGAATCTTGATCTCGGGATCAGCAAGAGTTTTCGTCTGAGCGAGAGTCAAAGCATCCAGTTGCGAGTCGACACGTACAATTTCACGAACACTCGTAATTTCGGCATACCTGAGGGGCGCATCAACTCGCCAAACTTTCTGAACCAGTGGGGAACCAACGGGGGAAACCGCCGCGCCGTCGTGGGCATTCGATACAGCTTCTAGCACCCGTTGCGAAATTTCCCCAGGGTTGCCAAGCCCGTAGGGGTGAAATGTTCCTGCGCTCAACTCTATGCCGCACCTAGCGGAGCCAGGAGTCTGCGTCGGCGTCCGTAACTATAAGCATCGCACCGCTACGGGGTTGCCGGGCGGAACGCTCGATTCCCCGCACTGTGTTCCGGGTGACCTAAGTCCCACCCAGGTCCCGCCTTTAATCACACCCGTTTCAAACGGCTGGGCTTGCCCGGACTGGCGAGGGGACGCCGATTGTGTATACAATCCTACAAGACTCCTCAGGTTTCGACGTGCGGATGCTCCCCGGCAAGCGGTATTGGAAAGGCGTTATGAATGCGAAAGAAGATCTTGAGGAAATGTTGTTCGCGCAGCAACTTTGCGATCTGGCCTCAAAGCTACATGCCGATCCGAGACTCGAACGAGCCTGGCGCCTAATCGAGACGGGGTTCTCCGATCCGGGCATGTCACTTGACGACGCAGGAAGGGGAAGCGGCACAGCCAAAAACCACCTGAACGTACTTCTCCGGCGTACAACGACATTTACCTTTTATCAACTGCTCATAAGGTATCGGCTGTACGCGGCGATTCTCATGATGAAGTCCTCAGAGCGTAACCTGCTGGATATAGCCCTTGAAAACGGTTTCGGAAGTCTTACTACGTTTGAAAGAAACTTCCGCGCCGTTATCGGCTGTACGCCTCAAAGCTTCAAAAAAGCTTGAGCGACCTCACGTCTTCGCCTCGATCGTCCACAGCCGCTCATACGAAGATATCTTTCGGGATTTCTGATGAGACATCCAAAGCGATATATGATACAAAACAATCATCGAAAAAGTGGTTAACACTACTCAAGGCCCAAACGGCTGCGACCATCGGTCCTTAATCGCTCCGTGAGAATTTTTGCGCGTCCTGATCGCGGATTTTGATACAGCATCTTTGCTCTTTGGAGGGCTCTCGACGGGATCAGGTCGCATTGGAAAACGCGCTGAGGTCACATTCGATCTCAGCCAAAACTAGTTTGAAGGAGGCTCCATGGCAAACTGTACAACCTTTGGCTTTCCCGGCACGAATGTGCCGCTTTCCGACCTGCTAACAACGAGTGCGAATCTGACCTGTTTCCTTTCCGGATATACTCAGAGTGCCAACTCTCAGACCGTATCCATTTTCCAGACAGGGAGTCCAACAGCACTTGCAACAATCACCGGCGGCGGCGGCGCCGGCGCAAAGGCGATGAGTACCGCGGCGTTTCAGATTCAGCCTGGCAAAACATACTACGCGACCGTGAAGAGTAGCGGGAGTCAAGTCCCTCGAGTGTTGGCCGCATACGATGCCTTGTCATACGGGACAACCACGTACGTGGGCGGATATACACTTTGCGCCGACGATACGCCAAGCGGCGGCGATTGCGACTTCAACGACTGCGTAGTCAATCTGAATTGGACTTTGTTCGCAGGCTGACGGCCGTCGTTCGGGAGGTCTCTGGCTCTCTAACTTCGTCTCGTTTTCACGCAACGAACGGACACACTCTGGCCCAGATAATGTCGCGTGCCGTCCGCATTGATCCTCGATGCGAACGGCACGTTACTTAGTACCTCCGGATGCGCTCTTTCTCCGCCGGGGTGAGTTCGCTCATTTTCAGCATGCCTTCCTTCAGCCTTTCAGTGTCGTCTATTTTCCATCGGCCGTCTTCAAATATCGCTTTCGCTATGACGCCGTCTGAGTATTCAAGTGTAGCCGATCGATCAGCAGTAAATGTGATTCGACATCCAGCCTTCGCTTGAGCCTTCGCCCGAATCTGCTCATCGGTTAGAGCGCCCTTCGAGCCTTCGGCAATCATACCGAGAATCAATTTGAATAGTTCGTCACCGCTGCTCGCGGGGATATCCTGACCGCCGTCTCGTTCAGATACTTTTTTGTAAAGCAGATCAAAGAAGAGCCGGGTTAGATCGAGCGTGCGTTTAGCCGTCAGGCGTTTGACGCCCTCGATGTCTCCGGTCATCACCGAGTAGTGCAAATCAAAAACAGATTTCCTGATTGCTTGTTCATCGGTCAGACGGCTTGGTTGATCGGTCGTGGTAAGGTTTGCTTCTGTTTCGACAGACTTCTGAACGACAGGTTGTTGCGGCTGCTGAACAACAGGTTGTTGCAGTTGTTGAACGACAGCTTGTTGGGGCTTCGGCAGAAAGTAGCCTCGACGAGCAACCACCTCAAGCTTGCGTGGCTTTCCTGATTTGTCCGCAGCTTTGACCTTGACTTCCAAGCGGTGCAGCCGCCCGTCATCAGGCTCATTGGCATCGAGCTCAAATCCGAGGGTATAACGCGAAGAAAGATCGTCCATGATTCTCTCAAGCCCCGCTCGGTATTCCTCGGGCTTGTAGACTTTTACAGCTTCGCCGCCCGTTTGCTTGGCAAAATAGTCAGCGACATTCGAGCTTATCCCAAACGCCATGATGAGGGGCATAAATGGCGCCGACCGGGCAGTCACCGACTTCTTGGTTTTGGTCAGCAAAGCGCCGAAGGTGACATTCTGGCGCAACAGATTCTGGGTTCCAAGCTGTCGATCACGCGGAGTTGCGCTGTTGAGACTATCCGAAACGTAGACAACAACAATCTGCGAGTCGGGACGCTGCCGTCTGGCCATACTCGCGACGTCGGACAAGAGATCGGCGACGAAGAACACTCCTAATGAGTCTGGGTCAACCAACTCAGGAAGTTTGAACAGGGCGTCCAATATCTTTTTTCGGTCGTTGGTGAAACCTGTCAGCTCCTGTTGCCTTGTTTTGAAATACTTGCCGGTGACTCCGATGACAGCGACTTCGTCTTTGGGCGATAACTTCGACAACGCCGTGTCTAACGATTTCGGTATATCAAGCTGAAGAAAGAACCTACCCGCACCGTTGTGCCAAAGATCAAAGAGAAGAACCAGTGCAAGCGGCTGTCTTTTCTCGCCAATGCTGAAGTGGCTGATGGTCCTGCGTTTCCCCTCGTCAAATACCTCGAAGTCAGCGCGCGCAAGATCAGTGACCGGAACTCCCGTCCGCTTCTCCCTGACAAGGGCGTCGATCACGACCAATCGCGTCTTGAGTTGAACTTCGTCCTTTGGGCGATTCTGCACGACCATTGGATTGCCGATGGGGATTCCTGCCGAAAAACAAATCAGCAAGCACGTTCCAATTAGCTTTGCCATGGCAATCACTCCCTGCTATAGGAACAGTGTGATCACCAGCAGCCGCCGGCGATCACACTGCCTTCCTTAAGAAAAACATACGCCGTCGGCATGAGCTGACCACGAGCTATGAGACGCATAAGCTCGCGCTGCCAAGGCGGCGGAGAAGGGCCACCGATCAGCAGTGCGATACGAGGAACCAACCGTACTGAATCGCACACCATAGATCCGGGCACCAGCCGAAACCGTCCCGGTGACCCCAAACGCATGAAATCCAATTCCTGATTCTTCCCCAGAATCCGCCCCTAACCATCGGCCGAGCGGTGGAATTGTACGAGGTAGGGACGAACCCATCCTTTGGACCTGGGCTGAGCCGACCTTGAACCTCGCAGGCTCCGCCGCCACAGGTTGGGTCTCCACCGTCCGGCGGATACCAGTACTCATAAGCAGTGTCCCATGCGGCTGTAGCAGGCGTGGTGATTTGAGCTGAGTAAGTGTCGTCTTCGTACGGATTGTGGAAGTAGAGGATGCCTTCCCATTGCGAAGAGCTGTTGCTGTAGGTGATGAGCGTAAGCTCATATGACCCATCAGTAAACGTTTGCTGATAAGACGCCGGCCTTATGGAGCGCCCTTCGATCGCCGCAGTCGACTTGGAGCCAGCCTCAAGAATGGTCAAAGACTGATCCCACTTTGGAGCAAGGCCGCGCTTCTCAAAGCCTTTCATCGCTCTCGCAAACGCTTTGTTGCTCGACCGAAGCTGTAAGGCACGAAGCCTGACAGCCTCTCCGGTGAACACTTGGGGACGCGTGCGCCCTTCTCCGTCGGTCTGTGATTGTTGGGAATTGAGAACCTTCCCTGCAGCAGGCGAAGGCCCATTAACCTTGCTTCCACTATCCGCAAGGGCGGCAAAACTGCTAAGCAGCGCTAACGCCAGAGCGAACAGTGTGAAGTTTCGAACATGCTTGCGAAACGATTCGTAACCTGTAGCTTTTGCATGACATGCTCCTTTCATTGGGTATGTTGGGGCAAGGCAGGATTCGGTTTTCGCAGACAGGATCCTCCTTGCCTGTTATTTCTTGAACGGCGGTGAACCGATTTAGTAGGTTCATCTGGTTAGCCATCCCAGGTCATTCACAAACAAGAAACAATGGATTCCGTTGATTGAGCTCAACGGAGAACTCGCGCGTTGAAAACGTGGTGAAGTCCACGGGTTACTTCCTCGATCTTGCGATTTTCTTAACCCAGGTTCATTATTTGCTACTTCGTACCGCGGAAAGGGTGAGCGGCTTCACTTTGTCGCGTATCTTACGGGACGCGTGTCATTCTACTAGTTTTGTTTCTTGATTGCATCAAAAAAGTTATTGTTTTTTGGTAATCTAAATGCCTCTAGAAGAATGCTTGATAAGGGAGAGTCGTATGATCTTGAAGCAATACCGATTCGTCGTAGAGTGCACCTTCGATATCGAAGACCTCACAAGCGACGTCGTTCATCGCTCTCTCAAGCCTCTGCTCAACTACGAAGAAGCAATCGAGGATAACAAGACCTGGGAAAGTGCAGATAGACAGAGGCGTCTCCTTCACGCACTTCTTCAAGACAAAGAAGCGTTGGAGAAGTTTGTACGAATACAGCTTGCCTATCGATTCCAAGACCTTGCAATGGAAGTTATCACACCGCATTTGGATCCAGACGAAGGTTCGGACGACCCGGAGGAAGCGATTCTATTACCCATGATCGAACGGATGAGTAGCGAAGACGTCGCCGCCTTTGCGAGTTTAATGGAGACAGACGATTGCATCATAGATTTGCTCACAGAGTGTTTCATTCTCAAGTTGGAGCGGCTGACAATAAGCGACGTAAGCAGGTGATGCTTACTCTCTTTCTTCGCGTTGACCAGGAGTTTGCCGAAATAGCCGGGAGTCCAAGCGCCGCTATCCCGGAGAAGTCCGTAACCAACAGCGCGGAATAGCGCTTTCGGGCGCGGCAATAAACTTCTAAAGAAATCGTTTTCAGAATCCCTCGGTGGGAGTAACATGCACCACGCCAATGTTACCGGGTACGAAGCAATGAACCCCAAGACGCTAGCTGCAGTTTCATTTATCGAGAAGAACCTCCATCGCAAAATAGGTGTTGTTGAGATATGTCAGTCAGTCAGACTCTCTCGCTCGCGTTTGTCGTGGCTCTTCACAAATGAAATGGGAATGCCTCCGGGTCAGTACTTGAGGAAGCTCAGAATGCAGAAGGGTCGTGAGTTTCTCGAAAGTTCGTTTCTAACCGTCAAGGAAATCGCGGCTGCGGTTGGCTATAATGACTGCTCTCACTTCATGCGCGAATTCAAGAAAGCCCACGACTCTACGCCTTCGCGATACAGAGCGGAGTATCTTACTCGGCTAGGTAAAAGCAAGGCCGCGCCAAGCAGGAGGATTGGCTAGCAAACAGGAGTTTTCGCTAGTTCTATTTTCTTGTACGCGGCGTACTTTTGTATTATCTTTCACACAGATTCGCTGCTAAACACGAGGTTCGAATGGAGAAGTATCCGACCGTTTGATAATTGGTTAGCCTGATGTTCAGGTTCTGACTTCTCTCTCAACTTAAAGGAGTTGGACATGAGGAAATTTACGAGTCTGTTGAAGAGGCGACCGTACATTCCTATCGTTCTCTTACTGGTACTGTATCTGGTTGTCAACGCATCGATGGCTGATAGCTCATTGGGAACAAGGCGGTCACAGGAGCTTAGGTGCGGCATACAAGTTGAGCGCAGGGACATTTCACCCCTACGGGGTTGGCAACCTATGGAGCTCGCCACTATAGACATTCTACCCCTACGGGGTTCCAGGGAATTCTCAGGACACTTATTTCGGCGAAGAGTCGCGGGCGGCTCCCGGCTCAAGTCCGGCTTTTAATCACACCCACCGCGCACGCGCCTCTTAGCGATGAAGTTGCCAACGGACTCTCTCGTCTATTATGTTACTTGTCTTGATTCCCAGCGAAAGTGGCGGAATTGGCAGACGCGCCAGACTTAGGATCTGGTACCGTAAGGTGTGGGGGTTCGAGTCCCCCCTTTCGCACCAAAAGGCAGAAGTCAGAGATCAGAGGTCAGCTGGGGTCACGGAGAAATCCGACCTCTGACCTCTGATCTCTGAACTCTAC
>DATNBZ010000188.1:0-2165 GCA_035607285.1 Blastocatellia bacterium
ACAACTATTACACGGAGTGTGGCGTCTGGCCATGACAGACGACGTATGGACACGACTTCAGGCCGCGCGTGGACCACGTCCTGCAACGGACAGCTAAAATGTCGTTCAGATCAGTTGCCGCAAAGAAACTGGCCCTGCGGGTGATCGGGGTGATCACCTTCGCTGCGACCCCCCTAATTACAACTGATGTGACGAATGTTATTCGCGCTCAGGCGTCCCAGATCGCGGCGCCGTCGAAGGTGAGCCTACCCGACGAATCCACGGGAATCGACGGGATTGCCAGGGCACTGGTTGCCGCATTCGATCAAGCCGATGTTGTCGCGTTGGGCGAGGCGCACCGGCGCAAGCTGGATTCCGATCTGCGAATCGCCGTCGTTCGTAACCCAGACTTCGCGAAGAAGGTGCGATCCATCGTGGTGGAGTTCGGCAGCACCACGGAGCAGTCAACGCTTGACCGTTACACTCGAGGCGAGAACGTATCCAGAGCCCAGTTGGAGCAGGTCTGGAAGACCACAACCCAAAGCGCCAACGGAATCTGGGACGATCCGATCTACGCGGACTTTTTCGCAGCCGTCCGCGACGTCAATTCGAAACTGCCCGCGGATGCGCGAATCCGCGTCTTCGGGGGTGACCCGGGACCGGGAGACAACCGTAGCCGTGAGACCGCCGCGGTCTCCGTTCTGAAGGAGCAGGTGCTGCAGAAGCATGGCAAAGCCCTGGTTATTTACGGCGCCGCGCATTTCTATCGGACCATGGACAAGGATTACCTGGCCATGATGGGCGCCGACACTGGAATCGTGAGGATGCTGGAAGTCGATTATCCCGGTCGAACGCTGGCAGTGATTCCAGTGGGCGGCCGAATTGATCTTCCGCCGGGCGCCAGCCTGCCCGTTTCTCCCGACTACAAGAAGTTCGACCGCGCTTTGCAGACGCCGGTGCGTCCCGTGCTGGTGCCGCTCCAGCGATTGCCCTTCCGGGATTTCACAGCGGAGGAGTTCATGGGCAACACCATCTTTAATTGCCGCGGACCCGGCGGCTGCGTGAGCATTTTCAAGGGCAGCACTCTTACACTCGGCCAAATGGCTGATGCGTGCGTCTACGTTGGGGGAACAGCCGACGTTGATACGAAAGCGAAGCCAATTCGATAGCATAGGGCCGCATCCGACAGTGGCGTCTAACAATTGGAGGCGAGCGACGGGGGCGTGTTTCGCATCATGACTGGGTCCGACGATGGTTGAATGAAATCGGGCCGCCGCGTGAACTCAAATGTTGGCGTGCTACGTTGTGTCAGAACGGCGAGCGGTAGGGACCCGATCAAGACGAGACCTTCGTGTTGATCCCGTCGCTACCGCTCCGGGTTCTGACACGAAGGGCGCGCCGCTCTGTGATGACATATGAAGCGTTGTAGCTTCGCCACCGCGCTCTCTTGTTAACCTTGACGTATGACGGCGCACGCCAACAATTGGACGCGAGGCTCGATAGCGTGTTTCTCAACTTGCTTTGTTGATTTTATGGTTTGTGTTGGCGCTCGCCCGCGTCAACTTCTCTGACGTTAGACCCTGGCCGGAGAGAATCCGATGATTGAATCAACTGCATTGTTGGCACAGCTCGATGCGATGCTGGCTGCGCCTGATCACCATGATGTCCTGGTTGAGAACCCGCAAGTTCGAGTTCTCGACACAAGGCTTGCTGCTGGCGAACGCACGCCTGTTCACGAGCACCAATGGCCTGCTGCTCTCTACGTTCTTAGCTGGAGCGATTTCATTCGGTATTCGCCAAACGGCGAAGTGCTTGTTGACTCTCGCACTTTTCCAGCACAACCGAGCGCGGGCCAGGCGCTTTGGTCGGCCGCATTGCCACCGCACTATGTCCACAATATTGGCAATTCAGTACTGCACATCATTGCAGTTGAGGTAAAGAGCTAACACACGGATCTAACAATTCATTCAAGCCTAAGCCGCTTCGCCGATCGGCTTAATTCAGGTTAGTTGACAGCCGGATTGCCATGACGATTCCTATCATTGCCACAGTGATGCGCGGGTTATGGCTAATTGCCGAGTGGATACATTCGCTTAATCATAAAGCCGAATCCACTGAGCGGGATAAATTCTCCAGAACAATTTGGGAAGCCGGCACTTGCATCGGTGTCGTCGGCGTCATTGTTG
>DATNBZ010000219.1:0-4973 GCA_035607285.1 Blastocatellia bacterium
CACCGTGGTCTTGAAGATCGTTTGTTCGATGTAGCGAATCACTCGCTGGCCTACGCTTTCGCCCGATCGCCGTTCCAGTGGGAAACGGATCGAGTTCGCAAAAGGAACATGTGTCACATCGAGCGTCTGCGGTCCAAAGCCTCTTCGTTGTGCTGCTCGAGACGCGGTCAAAGAAAGAGTGCCGAACGTGCGGCCGTGAAATGCTCCCCGAAACGCAATGAACTTCTGGCGGCCGGTCGCGTAGATCGCGGCTTTCAACGCGCCCTCCATCGCCTCGGCTCCGGAGTTGCCGTAGTGAACCTTTTTCGCGAAGTCGCCCGGCGTCACTTGAGCCAGCTTTTCGGCGAGCGCGGTCTGGTGCGGATAGTAATAGTCGGTTCCCGATATGTGAACAAACTCACGAGCTTGTTTCTCGATGACCGCCGCGATTTCGGGATGTGCGTGCCCGAGCGCGGCTACTGCAACGCCCGCGTTGAAATCCAGAAATGTATTGCCGTCGACGTCTTCAATCATTGCGCCATAGCCGCGCGCAACGACGAGCGGATAGCTCCGCGTATAGCTCGGTGAAATGTACTTTGCATCACGATTGAGCATCTCGATGGCCTTAGGCCCCGGAAGCGCGGTCTTTAGTTCTGGCAACATTGTTTTGGTTATAGTTTGCATAGGCCCTCCAGAAATCAGAATCAAAATGGGACATTAATCGCAGACACCGTGCCTGCCTGGGTTTTAGTTGTAATCAAGCGCGATCAGTCCGCGAAGAGATTGCGGCGGACACTGCGGGGGGCGGATATGACTGCGTGCGTCAAGGAAATCACCTCGCTGTTTCGAGTGCTCAAATCTTAACACGCGATCGGCGCCAAACTCAATGACATGTGCGCTCGCGGCCGGGCAGCGTGAGCGGTCGGACGATGCAATGCGGGTGGAGCCAAGTTTTTCTTTGAAATCGGGCAGCTTTTTGCGAAAAGGTTCTTGCGTGCCCTGTACGCACGTGCTAGATTAAGTCTTCAAAAGATTTACCGGAACGGGAGTAACTGAACGGGCGCTGTAGCGAGCAGCAACAACTTGACGGCGATAGGGCATATCGCGGTTCCCATCGCTCCTGATTACCTCACAAGTGAGTCTCTGACTTTGACTACCGCCTCGGCTTTCCGCCAAGTGCGTTTTTTCCTTTCAGCGATCTCTTGCTCTGCTGTGACACGGGGCTTTTGCGAATATTGACGGGCGATAGCCCTGACAATACTGGTTAGAGAAGCGAACATACACAATGAGGATGCGAAATCTATTCAACCCGTTCTCTAGCGATCTTGCTATTGACCTGGGCACCGCGAACACGCTGGTGTTTGCCAAGGGACGGGGGATCGTCGTCAGCGAACCTTCCATCGTTGCCATTAACAAACTCACCAATAAGGTAGAAGCCGTCGGCAAGGAAGCCAAAGAAATGCTCGGCCGCACGCCCGGCAACATAATCGCCATCAGACCGATGAAGGACGGCGTGATCGCGGATTTTGAAGTCACCGAGAAGATGCTTCAGCACTTCATCCGCAAGGCCCACAACGGGCGCTCGTGGGTCTCACCGCGGGTTGTCATTGGAGTGCCCGGTGAGATCACTCAGGTTGAGCGCCGCGCGGTCGAGGATGCCGCTTACCGGGCGAAGGCGTCCAAGGTCTATCTGGTTGCGGAAGCTATGGCAGCGGCGATCGGCGCGGGACTTCCAATAACCGAGCCTTATGGAAACATGATTGTCGACATAGGCGGCGGCACCACGGACATCGCGGTCATATCGCTATCGGGCATCGTCTACTCGCGCGCCGTTCGTGTTGCCGGCAACGAGCTGGACGAGGCGATCATTCAGTACATAAAGCGGAAATACAATCTTCTGATCGGTGAGCGGACGGCCGAATCGGTGAAGATAGAGCTTGGCTCGGCCTGGCCCTGCGAAGAGCCGATGCAGATGGAAATCAAAGGCCGTAACCTGATTGAAGGTGTTCCGCGCACGATCACCATCACCGATGAAGAAGTGCGCGAATCGCTGGCTGATCCGATTTCGACGATCGTCAACGCGGTTCGCGTAGCTTTGGAACGCACGCCCCCGGAGCTGTCTGCCGACATCGCGGAGCGCGGAATCGTGCTCACAGGCGGCGGCGCCTTGCTCAAGGGAATAGACAAGCGGCTCATGCACGAGACAGGAGTGCCGGTGTCCCTGGCCGAGAACCCCCTTTCTTCGGTCGCCCTGGGCACTGGAAAAATGCTCGCCGACTTTGACCTGCTCAGCCGAGTAAGCTGGGAAAACACAATGATGCATCACGGACTGTGATGCAGGGGATGGGTGATGGCGGATAGGGGTTGGTCCAACCCCCAACCCCGGTCCCCCAACCCTCACGCCTATGAGTGCAAATGCTGCACAGCGGAAAGCACCCTGGATACTAGCCGCCCTTTTGCTCTTTCAGGTAGTGCTGATGTCGACAAACGCCCGCCATCCGGACAGCGAACAGTCATTCCTGCGAGTCTGGGTTGTGACCTTGTTCGCTCCAATCGTCCATGCGGCTGACGCAGTAATGTCCTCGGTCAAGGGAGTTGCCTCGAGCTACATCGATGTGAGGCATGCTCGCGAGGAGAATCTTGAACTACGAGAGAAAGTCGACGAGCTGATAGCCGAGCGCAACAAGGCGCTCGAGCGAGCCGCCGACCTGGATTCGATCCGCACGCAGCTCGCGGTGCCCGCGCGACCGCCATATCGCGAGCTTGCGGCTAACGTGATATCGCGCGACCCTACGCTGTGGTTCCGCCGCTTGATCCTGGATCGCGGGACGCTTGATGAAGTAAAGCGCGACATGCCGGTTTCCACAGCGGGCGGGATCGTCGGCCGCATAATCTCCGTGGGTCCAAACTTCGCGATGGTGCAAGTGATCACCGACAAGCACGCCGGTGTGGGAGCGATGCTTCAGAACTCGCGAGCGATGGGAGAGGTTCGCGGTCTCGATAATGATAGCTGCGAGCTCAAGAACATCTCGACCAGTGAGAACGTGGAAGTCGGGGAGTCGGTCGTGACTACCGGTCTCGACAGGATTTATCCGAAGGGGCTCCTGATAGGGACTGTGGAGCGCATCGAAGTCGATCCGAACGCCCCCTGGCACAGGATCATTATCAAGCCGGCCGCGCGGGTCGATCGCATTGAACACGTGCTCGTGCTCCTGGTTGAGCAAAAAGACTTAAAGCTTACTGAAGGAATCGAAATCCGAAACAACCCGAGGTAGCCTGAAGAGTGCAGACATTCAAAACCGCCCTGACTATTGTCGTTGCGCTCTTGCTCCAGATGCTCCTTTCCGACTACCTGGGGTTCTTTCAGTACATTGATCTGCCGTTGTTGGTGACCGTGTATTTCGGGTTGCAGCGTGCGCCGGTGCTGGGGATGGTGACGGGAATGCTCGCGGGACTCGGCGGTGATGCGGTAGCCGGAGGCATTGTGGGCGTTGGAGGATTCTCAAAGACGCTGATAGGCTATCTGGTAGGAGCGGCGAGCGTGAGGCTTTCGCTCGAGAATCCGCTCGCGCGGCTTGCAGTCGTAGCCGTAGCCTCGGCGGGGAATACGGTGATTTTTGTCGGTTTGTATCAGATGCTCGAACAGTCTTTGCCGCATATGTCCACGTGGGCGGAATTCGGGGCGACGATTGGCTGGAAGGTGCTGGGCGATTCGGTAACATCGATCGCACTTTTTGTGGTGCTCGATCGAGTCTTCTCGGAACAGGCTACAGCGCGCCGGATGGCGATAAGGAAGAGGTTTTATGAGTAGCACAAACGCGAAAGACGACGCCTTCAATATTGAGCTGCGAGTGTATGTGATTCAATATCTCGTGCTGGTGGTCTTTATCGCGCTCGGCATTCGCTTCTACGTGCTTCAAGTCGCGAGGCACGAAGATTATCAGGCCCGCGCCGAGAATAACCGCATCCGCGAGATACCCATTCCAGCGCCGCGCGGCCAGATCCTCGACCGAAACGGCAACGTGCTTGTAGACAACACGCCCGCCTTCAACGTCGTCGTCACACCCGAAGACATAACCAATCGTGAAGACACGATCAATACGCTTGTGCAGAACCTGGATGTCGATCGAGGCGAGATACTGGTCGAGCTGAATGATCCCCTGCGGCCCAAGTCGCAGCCGATTCTTGTAAAGCAAAACGCTTCCGTGGCCGATCTCCAATGGGTCCCGGCGCATGAACTCGAGCATCCGGAGATAAGGATCGAGGAGCAACCGCAGCGGGTTTACAAATATGGCAAGCTTGCCGCTCACCTTCTCGGCTATATCGGCCAGGTCAACCCGAAGCAGCTCGAATTGCCCCGGTTTAAAGATGATGGTTACAAATCGGGCGACATCATCGGGCAGGGCGGAATCGAAGCAGTTTATGACAAGATGCTGCGAGGCAAGGATGGGATGCGCCGCGTGATCGTCGATAGCCGGGGCCGCCCCATTGCCGATCTGGAGACGATCGAACCCATACGAGGCCAGGACATTACCACCACGCTTGACCTGGATATCCAGAAGGTTGCGGAAGATCAGTTTTACTCCAAGAAAGAAACCGGCGCGGCAGTTGTAGTGAATCCACAGGACGGCGAGATACTGGCGATGGTCTCCGTTCCGAGCTTTGACCCGAACGTGTTCGCCCGCAACGTGGTCTCTACCGAAAGTCGCAAGGAAGTTGCCGCGATAGTGAATGATCCGTCGCACCCGATGTACAACAAGGCGATTCAGGGCACTTATCCCACAGGCTCGACCTGGAAAATCATGATGGCTACCGCGGCGCTGGAAGAGGGAGTCATCACGACCAGGAATTCTCGAATTGTTTGCGGCGGCGGCATATCAGTGGGCAATCGCTTCGTGCACTGCGGCAGCAATCACGGCGCGCCCGATATTCACGCTGCAATCGTGCACTCGTGTGACGGTTACTTCTATCGGCTCGGGCTGAAGATGGGCGTC
>DATNBZ010000226.1:0-31697 GCA_035607285.1 Blastocatellia bacterium
CAAGGTGATCATCGGCTTAGGCTCGACTACGTGGCCGGGCTCGAGCCGCATCTTCCACCCCTGCGCGATAGTCGCGATAAGCAGCACGCCCTCCATCCATGCGAACTGCTCGCCTATGCACACGCGAGGTCCGCCGCCAAATGGGAAGTACGAAAACTTCGGCCGCGACTCTCTCGCTTCAGGAGTCCACCGCTCCGGGTCGAATTTGAATGGCTCTGGAAAGTATCGAGCATCGTGATGAGTTACCCACGGGCTCATAAGAACTATGGATCCCTCAGGCAAAACGTACTCGCCAACCGGGTAGTCGCTCAGCACACGGCGCCCCAGGGTCCACGCCGGCGGATAAAGCCTCATCGACTCGGCGAACACCATTTCCGTGTAGCGGAGTTTCGCAACATGATCAGCGATGGGAATTCCCCCTGCCAGTACTGAATCAATTTCAGCGTGCATCCTCGCCTCAACATCCGGATGTTGAGAAAGAAGATACCAGGTCCAGGTGAGCGCGTTTGCGGTCGTCTCGTGTCCCGCAACGAACAACGTCATCGCTTCGTCACGCAACTGAGCGTCGGTCATCATGCCGCCGTCGCCTTCTTCGTCCTGAGCCGCCATCAGCATGGACAGCAAATCGCCGCGATCAACTCCGCTTGCGCGATGTTCGCCGATTATCCGGTGAATGGTCGAGTCGAGACGCTGTTTGGCCTTGAGCCAACGAAGATTGCTGGGCAGCGGCAGCTTATCAAGCAAGCCGGCGAACGGGTTTGTTATTCGCTCGAAGAGCTGCATCACGCTGGTAAGCGCTTTGCCGATTTCGGACGCTTCGCTCTCCACGTCTGCGTCAAACAAAGTCTTGCCGACGATTCCCAGAGTAAGCCGCATCATCTCCTGCCAGATGTCCAGAGTTTCGCCCGGCGCCCAGCGGTTTCGCGTTCGCGAAGCATGCTCAACCATCACCGCAGCGTAAGCATTGATGCGCTGGCGGTGAAACGCCGGCTGCGCAAGCCGTCTCTGACGGCGATGAAACTCACCTTCGCTGGTGAGCAGGCTCTCGCCCAGAAACTTCTTGGCCATTTCGAGGCCACGGCTCTTCACGAAGTTGCGGCTGTTGGTCACGAGCACGTCGCGGATGTAATCGGGATGATTCAGCAGATATATGTCCTGAGGTCCGAACCTGAGATGCACAACGTCTCCGTGCTCGCGCGCAGAGTTGAGCAACAGCTTCAACGGATCGCGACGAAACGTCGTCAGGTGTCCGAGAAACGGAACGTGCTTCGGACTCGGAGGACCAACTGGTGTGGTCATTGAAAACTCCTAAAGGCCACCTTCGAGAACATTCGCGTGTATTATGCACGGCTTGCGGTCAGTTCTGCCATGCTCTCGGGTTAGTTAGTGCTCAGACTCGTGTTACTGCTCTGCGTCCTCGGCGTCCTCCGCGGTTGATCTCCAGCAACTGATGAAGAAAACCGCCGAGGACGCCGAGGACGGCTTTCCGGGCAACAATGCAAATTCACCTCTATGCGATTAAGACGCATACCGCCGCTCCACGGTGAGCACGAAAATCAGCGTACCAATGAGACCGATAACACACGCAACGAAAAACGGGATGGCGGGATTAAGCTTCCACAGCAGTCCTCCGATTACCGAGGCCGGCGTGATTGAAAGACTGCGTGTGAGATAGTAGAGCCCTACCGTTCGCCCCCGCCGCGTCTGATCAGCAAGGTCGACGATCATGGCTTTTCGAGCGGGTTCGCCCAGTTCCCTCAGTCCCCCGATTACAAACGCGATCATCAGCGCCTTAAAGCCGTGCGATAGGGCGATCGCAATTGGAAAAACGGAAAAGCAAATGAAGGTCGCGACGACGAACGGCTTGCGGCCATAGCGGTCGGCCATCCTTGCGGCGGGAATGTAGGCCGCGATCGATGCCGCCGTCTGAATTCCCACCAGCGTACCAAACTGCAGAGCGGTCACGCCGATGACGTTTGTAGCGTAGAGCACAACAAAAACATCGACCATCCCTTCGCACGTTCTTATGAAGATATCCGACACCAGCAACCGCTTTAACGCGTGATGAAGTGCGCGGAATTGAGAGCGGAGATCGATCGCCGTCAGCTTGGCGGGTTCAACACGAACGTCGTACAAGCGCCTTTGCGCGAGGATTGCGGTCAATGCCAGCCCTGCGGTGATCAACAGCGAAGCGCGAACTCCTCGCACCAGTCCAAGACTTGCAATGAGAAGCCCCCCGGCCGCGGGCGAAAGCATGACAGGCACTCGTTTGAGAATTGCCTGAACTGTAAAGCCCATGGCCCGGCGCTCGCGAGGCAGGCGCTCCGCGATCATTGCGAACATCGCCGGTGAAGCCATGCTCGCCCACGCCATTGCGAACACGAGCCCGACGAATACGAATGGCCAGCTCGGGCTGAACGCATAGATCACGTAGCCCGCGCCGGCAAGCGCCGCAAACAAGACGAGTGCGTTGCGGCTTCCAATGCGATCGGAAAGCCATCCGCCAGGATATTGATAGACTGCGTCGAGGAAATCGCGAGCGGTTCCGAACAGGCCAATCACCGCGGCGCTCGCACCGAGCACCTCGAGGTACTTTGGCAGAAAGCTCTTCCAAAGCTGTTCGCCGGCGCCAAGCAGAAACACCGCCAGCGACATCACTACGATGTTTCTTTCAAGACCGAGCGACTCACGCAACCAGTTCCTTCGTTGCGAGACTTGATCGCTCTCCGGGTCCGCCTTCATGTTGAGGGGAGACGACATGAATGAAGCGCGCCAAACGCCTGGTTGAAGGGAAGCAGCTCTTTCCGGAATGGAAACGCGAGCATCCACCCGGACTTATTTCCGAGTTAAAACTTCTTCAGCCCGGCGATTCACCTCTTCCCATTTCACGTTCTGCATGAACGCATCGATATACTTCGCCGCAGCCGCGCCGTAGTCCATGTGATATGCGTGTTCATACATATCCAACACCAGCAGCGGGCGGCTCATCGGGGCGTTGTGCATATGATCCCACGCCCAGTAGTTGTGAGCTTCGCCGGTGTGCGCGTTGTAAGCGAGTATCGCCCACCCGGAACCTCCGCCCAGAGCGTTGGCGGTACGTTTGAACTCGGCTTCCCACTGCTCGTAGCTGCCAAACCAGGTCTTGATCAGATCGAGAACCGCGCCGCCCGATTTGCCGTCGCCCCCGAGATTGGCGAAGTAGTGTTCGTGAAGAACGACGGAGCCCGTTCTGATCAACTCCTCTCGCTTTAGGTCGCCGTAGACGTAAGCCGGCAGGTCTTTGTCTTTCATCATCGCGTCGAGCCGTTGCTCGACTGCGTTAAGCGCTTTGACTGCGCCGGTGTAGTTATTCTCGTGATGGGAACGCAGCAGCTTTTCAGACAGTCCCTTGAGCTTAGCCGGATCAAACGGCAACGGCTTTGGCTGATGCTCGCCGCGAAACGCCCGCGGCGCTTGGAGTGGCGATGACGCTGTCTCACCACCGGCGATCGCGGAAGTCATCCCAGTCACAGCGAGTGCTGCGCTTCCTGCTACCATTCCCTTGATTGCATCTCGTCTTGTAAAACTCGACATTGGTTTTCTCCTTTTTCCTCCACCTTCTGATCAGTTCCTATTGTCTTTCAAGATGTCGGCCTTGACCACCGTTGATCTTGCGTGAGGGTCGCTACCTCCGATCTGGGGGGTGCCATCCCGCGTTAACCCAGTTCTGTCGGACAACCAAAGCGATCTCGTTGTTAAGGTTCAATGCTTCGACGGTTGCTCGACCGCAGATCGTACGGCCTATTAACCGCACCCCGTCATCACTCCAGTAGAAGTGGCGGCGCCACTTCTGCGTTCGTGGATTGAAGAGTCGAACGCGACGCCCAGTTACCGGGTCGTCGCCGTCAGTCTTCACACCCTTAGCGTTATTGCATAGCCGGCACGCGAGCCACAGGGTTTTCTTCTTCGTCGGTCCCACCGGCCGCTCTTGGTGTGATGTGTTCAATCTCGAGAACCTGCATCGCATAACGCTGTGGAGTCAGGCAATATCCGCAGCGATTCTCAGCTTGCGCTCGGATGCGCGCCATTGTCGCCTCAGAGATTACTCTGGTGGTCATGGCTCGAGCGGTGGTCTGAGCCCGCGGTTCACCGCCTCGACTAGGGCCTGCGATTGGCGCAGGAGCCCCATCTCATAGGCTCTCATTAGGGCAGCAAGCTCGGCACGTTCGAGGTCGGTCAACTCTGCGGCTTGCTGGTGTTCGAGCAGTTCGCTGAGACGCCGGTCGGTTTCGTTTTCCATCCGCAGTTCGGTCAATGCGACTATCTCTTCGTTTGGCAGTTTGGAAATAGCACGAAGCTGATCAATCGCATCCATGGAGGGAAGGGATGATGCCAGTGCCGCCGCGATGATCTCGGAGACATCACGATGAGCGTAGGCGGCATACTTCGCGGCGCGCTCAAACGTGTCGTCCGGCAGGTTGAGAGTCACTTGTGTGCCCATTGCTCCGAATTATAAGTTAGACTGGACAGACACTCAATGACTTGACTCAGGTGCTCTTTACTCCGGCCGAAGCATCAGTCGAACTCAACTCGCGTCGTCGATTGCTCAGCGCCGACTCTGCCGGCGACGATCTCAGCCTTGAAGTAGTTCTCACCTCTGATCGGCGCGCCCGCGATTCTTCTCAAGATGGCAATCTGGCCGACGTGCGTGAGCGCGTCAGCGATCGGGCCCTGAAATAGTTTTTCAACCGAATACCCCAGCGGCGTCTCCGAAGCAAGGCAGGCGTCGAACGCTCGAAGCGCGTCAAAGAATCGCGCAGTCTCCTGTTCCCAGGGCAGCGGCGTAGATTCATGAAAAACGTATTCGCCCTTCGCCAGTCCAACAGCCCAGTCGAGAAGATCGCCAATGTGCGCGAGGATCTGGCCTGGAGTTCGAGTCTTGCCGTCCGCGCTGAACTCATCGAAACCCTGAGGCGCATTCGATACGGCCTTGCCCCCGCGATACGCCAGCGTTGCTACCGTGTGCCTTAACAACTCACGCTTTTCGTCCGAAGTCGAGTTGGTAGTTTCGTTCATAGAACTAATTGACCCTTTGATTTTGTGCGTTCGAGCAAAAAACCATCAATCGATCAAGCCGCGAGTTCGTACGCGCTCTTAAGCCAGGACACGAGTTCGCGATCCACCTGATCCGGGGTTTCGAGCCGAACCTCGATGTGCCATCGATTCGCGGACGCCTGTTCCCGTTTGGCGATTCGTTTGCTCGTCAGATCCGTAGCCGACTTGAGAGTGAGGATCAGAGCCGTCTTTCGCGTAGCGATTCCGGCGAAGGCGCTTTTTCTGACCAGGTGAATCGACGTCTTCTTCGCCTCCTGATGAAACGGACCGAGATGACCGGCCGCCTCGAGGATTCGAGAGTACGTCGCCGTGACGGCTGGTGAACACTTGTCGAAGTGTTCCTGAACCGTGTGGCTTGTGGAAGACATTGCCATGATCGACTCCTGTTACTTTGTATTCTTGGTTCCGGTCAACTCCTTGTACATATCCTCAATATTCGGTTGGGCAAAATTCTGAAACGCAAATTTCTTGTAGCGGTCCGGAAGTACGAACTGAGTTTTGGCCTGCTCGACGGTCAGCTTGTCATCGATCGCCAACTGGACGGCGCGTCGAAGGTCGTCAAGATAATCTCTGAACTCGCGCATCTCGACTCCTGTCGCAACCTCGCCATGGCCCGGTACGAACTTCGCGCCGGGGTGATCCGCGAGAATCCGGTCAAGCGATTTGATCCAGTCAAGCACGGTAGCATCAACGAGATTGGGCAGCGTTCGCGACCAGCCCATATCGCCGGTGAAGATCACATTCGCATCCGGGACATAAATCAGCACGTCACCGCCGGTGTGACCCGGCAGCGTAAACAGCTTAACTTCGCGAGTGCCGAGATAAACACTCATCTCGCCAAGACTGAAGGTTAGCGACGGCCGGGTCAGCTTGATCTGCTGAATCGCATCGAGCCGCCGAAGTTGTCGCTCCAACGTCGTGCGTTTGTCTTTCTGATCTGCCGGCGTTTCGCTGAGTTGTTTCTCGGCGTCCGCTCTTCGCTTCTGCAAGTCCGCGGCCGCGGGCAGGAAGCGAGTATTCTTCGTCGTCTGCCAGGCCGTCACATTGTCATGAGCGATGATCGGAACGCCTCGCGCGGCGAGTACCTGATTGCCGCCAGTGTGATCGAGGTGATAGTGAGTGTTGACGGCGTACTTGATGGGCTGTTTGGTCTGAGCCGCTATTTCGCCGATGAGCTCCTCGATGGCTGCCGGAGTGAAGAACGTATCAACGACGAGAACTCCGCCGTCGCCTACAATGAATCCTGCATTGCCCGAAGCGAGCCCGCCGGGCTTCGCAATAGCAGCGTAAATCCCTTCAGCCACTTTGACCAATTGAAAGTCGTCTTCGGCTTTCAAGGGCGCTGAGCCGGCTTTGCATACGAAGTTCGTCGTCGCGGTTGCAATCAACAACAGCAGCACGAAACTCAGCAGGGCCGTTCGTCTCATCGCGTCTTCTCCTTCACCAGCGAAATGTTTCGAGAGCGATTAAGGGCACTCATGTATGGGCGGTCCTCCGTGGCCGCCCCTCGTTCAATGAAGCGCTACCCATTAAGGGCGGCTACGGAGGACCGCCCATACAGGACTACCTATTTCTCTGATACACGCCATTGGTGTTGACCTCCGGGATCGAGGGTTGATTATCTTCCAGGCGTTCGATATTGACAACACACAGAGAAAGGCGATGTTCGTAGTGCGGCCTTCAGGCGGAAGTTTGTATGCGTTGCATTTTCCCGGAATTACTAACTTCCGCCTGAAGGCCGGACTACGAACGTTTTGCGCGGGTCACGTGCTTGCGCAATGCTTTCGGTTTGCTATAAATTATGCCCGCCACAGTGGAACGCCTCGCCGGCGAATTCAAGCGCAAACAGGTTGTCACATCAGCCTTCTTAATCATAAATGCCAAACATCTCGCAGGAGACCACGGTAATGGCAAACACTTTCAATACTCGTCGTGAGCGCGTGTCCCGCTCGCGGCCGCCCATGCTCGGGCGTGCTTGCGGAATGCTCGCAGCGGCAGCGTGCGCGCTAATGGTCGTATTCACACACGTGGGCACGGCCCGGCTCGATTCCCCGGGCGCTTTCGCGATCAAAGACGCTCAAATAGTTGTTGGCGCCGGCAAGACCATCGCGAAAGGAACGCTCGTTTTTCGCAACGGATTGATCACCGACGTAGGCGAAAGCGCCAAAATACCCGGCGACGCGCGCGTGATTGATGGTTCGGGAATGACGGTCTATCCGGGGCTGATCGACGGCTACACGAGCCTAGGGCTGGCCGCACCTGCGCAACCTCAGACGCCCGCCGGTGGCGGCCGGCAAGCCGCGATTGCCGCCGCGGCCGCAGGCACGCCGCCTTCACCGGAAGCACATTTGGGCGATCCGTCGATCGCGGCGGCCGACCAGGTGAAACCCGGCGCTTCATTCGAAGACCCCCGCTCGGTCGGCGTGACCTCCGCGCTCAGCAGCCCGCGCCAGGGTATCTTCGCCGGACAGAGCGCGCTGATAAACCTTGCCGGTGACGAAGCATCCAAACTGGTTCTGCGGGCGCCCGTCGCTTTGACGGTTCAGTTCAGCGGCGGCGGCGGATTTGGCGGCGGATACCCGGGCTCGTTGATGGGTACGGTAGCTTACATTCGTCAATCGTTTTACGATGCGATTCGTTATCGCGATGAGGTGGAACGCTATAGCCGAACCAGGCGCGGAGTAGCAAGACCCGAACACGACAAGAGACTCGCAGCGCTTCAGCCGGCGCTCAAAGGTGAGTTGCCGGTCTTGTTTGTAGCCAACAGCGACGGCGATATTCGACGCGCTCTGATGATCGCCGATGAGTTCAAACTGAAGGCAATTATTGAAGGCGCCCTCTATGGCTATCGCGTAGCGGATCTGCTCAAAGCCAAAAACGTCCCGGTGATTCTCTCGGTCGACTTTCCAAAGCGATCGGCTGACCTGCCCGACGACGAGGATGAATCGCTGCGGACGTTGCGACAACGCGCCGAGGTGCCGAGGGGCGCCGCAAAGCTGTCGCAAGCGGGTGTGAAGTTCGCCTTCACGTCGGGCTCGCTTCGGCCACAGGACTTTGTCGCCAACGTTCAGAAAGCCGTGGAGAGCGGCTTGTCGAAGGAAGATGCGCTTCGAGCGCTGACGATCAACGCCGCGGAGATCTTTGGAGCCTCGGATCAACTTGGCACGATCGAAGTCGGTAAGATCGCTAACTTTGTTATTACCAGCGGCGATCTGCTGGCGAAAGACACAAAGGTCAGGCACGTTTTTATTGACGGCAATGAAATCGAATTGAAGAAGCCCGAGGCGGCGCCCGCGCGAGGCGCCGGGATGGGCGGCCGGCCGGGTGCTGCTGCTGGACCAGCGGCCGATCCGTCGGGGTCGTGGTCGCTTGTGGTTCAATCGCCTCAGGGGGACATCAACGCTCAACTGACCTTGAGGAAAGATGGCGAGCAGATCGGCGGAACGCTTGGCACTCATATGGGCACGTTTGCAATCAAGAGCGGCCGGATAAACGGGAATCAGGTTCGGCTGACTGCGACCGTAGAGATGGGCGGCGAGTCAATCGAAGCGGTAATCAGCGGGACAATCGAGGGCGACTCAATCCGCGGGACCATTGTTATGGGCGCAATGGGTTCGTTCGAGTTCACGGGCACGAGACCAAGGTAAATTGCCGATTGCCGATTTGCGATTGCCGATTTCAGATTGTGTATTCGAAGGAACAACAAATCGGCAATCGCAAATCGGCAATCGGAAATTGATTTGGGGGGATTATGAAAAAGGTCAATGCGATTTTATCGGCGGTGCTTACGTTGACGATGATCGCGTCAGCGTTCGCGCAAAAGGGAGCCAACGTGAAACTGGCTGCTGGAGCCGGTTCCGCGGTTACGTCAGCGGCGCCTGCTGAAACGCTGATCAGGAACGCGACTATCCTGACCGCCTCGCACGGGACGATCAACAACGGTTCGATCCTGATTCGCAACGGCAAGATTGCCGAGATCGGCCCGAACGTAAAAGCTCGCGATGCGAACGCCAGAATCATCGACGCCACCGGCAAGTACGTAACGCCGGGCATCATCGATTGCCATTCGCACACCGGTGTTGACGGCAGCGTCAATGAAGGCTCGCTCTCGGTTACGTCTATGGTTCGCATTCGGGACGTGATCGATCCATACAGCCCGTCGATCTATCGCGAGCTGGCGGGCGGCACTACTACCGCGAATGTTCTACACGGGTCGGCAAACTCGATTGGAGGGCAGAACGCGGTAGTAAAATGGAAGATCGGCAAACCCGTCGACGAGTGGATCATTCCCGATGCCCCGCAAGGCATCAAGTTCGCGCTTGGCGAAAACCCGAAGCGCTCGAACAGCCAGGGAATACCTTCAACCGTCCCGCGCCGCTACCCGGCAACCCGCATGGGCGTAGAGGAAACCATTCGCGAGGCGTTCATCAAGGCGAAAGACTACCGCCGTGAGTGGCAGGAGTACGAGGCAAAGAAAGCTACGGATAAGAATGCTATCGCGCCGCGACGCGATCTTGCGCTCGATGCGCTGGTCGAGATTCTTGAAGGCAAGCGAATGGTGCACTCGCACTGCTATCGCGATGACGAAATCCTCATGCTGTTGAATCTCAGCGATGAGCTGGGCTTCCACGTGCAAACGCTTCAGCACGTGCTCGAGGGCTACAAGGTCGCAAAAGAGATGGCCGCGCACAAGACTGGAGGCTCGACCTTCTCTGACTGGTGGGCATACAAGCTCGAAGCCTATGACGCGATACCTTACAACGCCGCGCTGATGGCATCGCGGGGAGTGATTGTCTCGATGAACTCCGACTCGGACGAGCTTGCGCGACGGCTTTACCTTGAAGCCGCTAAAGGGATGAAGTACGGCGGAATGAGCGAAGAAGAAGCGCTGCGAACGGTGACGCTCAACCCGGCGATTCAGTTGGGAATCGAGAAGCGTACCGGTTCAATCGACGTAGGCAAAGACGCGGACCTGGTGATCTTCAGCCAGCACCCGTTTTCGGTTTACACCGTTCCCGAAATGACGATGATCGAAGGCGAGGTGTACTTCGACCGCAACGAGGACCTCAAACAGCGCGAGGCTAACAAACGCGAGAAGGCGGATCTGATCAAACGCGAACGCGAGCAGCGGCAGGGCGGGCCTCGCCAGCCGCGCGGCGAAAAGCCCGACGAGCCTTCGCCTCGCCCAAATGATCAGCAGTCCGACAAACTTTAGGTTGTCGTCCAGTTTTGTCACATTGAATACCGGTTCCCCGACAAACTGAAGTTTGTCGGACATCCAGGAGACCTTTGATGAAGACGGGAAGAATTGTTGTTATCGCGACTGCTTTCATCTGTGCGCTGGCGTTCTACCTTAGTGGCTTCGACGGTGATGTCGCGTCCGCTCAGACTTCGGAAACTTACGCCATTCGAAACGCGCGTATCGTGACCGTGACAGGTTCGGTTATTGAAAGCGGAACGGTGGTAATCGCCAACGGGAAAATCGCCGCCGTTGGAGCGAACGCATCGGTGCCCGCCGGTGCGAAGATCATCGACGCCAAGGGACTGTCAGTGTACCCGGGCATGATCGATGCCGACACCGAGATCGGGCTGACGGAAATCGGGTCGGTAGCGGGCTCCGTTGACACAAATGAGATAGGCGACAACAACGCCAATATTCACGTCGACGTTGCGATTCGTCCCGACAGCAGTCACATAGCGGTGACGCGTGTGAACGGAGTTACAACCGCGCTTAGCGCGCCGCGAGGCGGCTTGATCGCGGGGCAAAGCGCGATCGTGAATCTCGACGGCTGGACTCCGCGTGAGATGGTTTTGAAATCGCCCGTGGCGATGCACATAAACTGGCCGGGCGGAGGCGGGCGTAACTTTGAAGGCGGCTTCGGCGGTCCTCAACGCTCCGTCACGGAGTTGCGTCGCGAGCAGGATAGGCAGCTCGATAACCTCAGAAAGATCCTTCGCGATGCGGCGGCATACGGCGACGCGAAGGACGCTCGAGCTAAAGATGCCAGCCTCCCGAAGCGGGATGTCGATCTCAAGCTGGAAGCGCTGATCCCGGTCGTGCGCGGCCAGATGCCCGTCATCATTAACGTCAATCTCGAGCGAGACATTAAGAACGCAATTGCATTTGTAACTGAAATGAAGCTGAAGGCGATTATTTCGGGCGGCGCTGAAGCCTACAAAGTTGCCGATCAGCTCAAGGCGAAAAACATTCCGGTGATCGTAGGCCCGGTGCTGCGAGTGCCGGTGAAGGAAGACGATCCCTATGACTCCGCATTCGCCAACGCCGGATTGCTTTCCAAGGCCGGAGTAAAGATCTGTTTCGAGACCAACGACTCAGCTTACTCACGTAACTTGCCTTACCACGCTGGAATGGCTGCTGCCTTCGGTCTGCCAAAGGATGAAGCGCTCAAGGCGGTGACGATTTATCCGGCCGAGATACTCGGAATATCCGATAGCGTAGGCTCGATCGAGCAGGGCAAGATCGCAAACCTCATAGTGACCGACGGCGATCCGTTGGAGATAAGGACGCAAATCAAGCACGTCTTTATCAACGGCCGCGATATACCGCTCACGAGCAGACATACTGAGCTGTACGAGAAATACAAGGCCCGTCCGTGAACATGATCAGATACGCCCAGGCATTTCGGCTGAATCGGATTCGTTCTGCTCGAGTACACGTAGCCTTCCTGGCAGTGACTCTTGCGCTTTGCTCGCAAGCGAGCGCGCTTCAAGGTGCGCTCCGGATCGAAGGCGTCGTAAAGGACCAGGCCGGCGCCCCCGTCTCCAGCGCTGAAGTAGTTCTCACCACAAAGACCGGCGGCTCCAGGCAGATAACAGATAGTGAAGGCCGGTTCGCATTCCCCTCCGTCCAGGGCGAGAGTGGAACGATTACAGTACGCGCTACGGGCTTTGATTCCGCGGAGCGCCGATGGAGCGCAGCCGACAAAGCGTCAACTTCATTGGACGTCGTTCTGATTCCGGCGCCGCTCGCTTCGGAGATGACCGTCACCGCCGAGCGAACCGCGACTCGTGTGAGCGACACGGCAGCGAGCATAGTCGTAGTTTCTGCCGAAGAGCTGGCGACGACCGCAGCGTTGACAGTCGACGATGCGCTGCGGCAGGTCCCGGGGTTTTCGCTCCTTCGACGCTCGGGAAGTCGCACCGCGAATCCTACGTCGCAAGGCGTTTCGTTTCGCGGCGTCGGGCCGAGCGGGGCAAGCCGCGCTGTTGTTCTCTCCGATGGGATTCCCATCAACGATCCTTTCGGCGGCTGGGTGTATTGGGGCCGCGTCCCGCGAGAGGCGATCAATCGAATCGAGGTCGTTCAGGGCGGAGCATCGAGCCTCTATGGTACGGATGCGCTCGGCGGTGTGATAAACCTGATCACTCGCGACCCGCGCAACGCGGCGCTTTCCTACGAAGCCTCCTACGGCAATCAAAAGACGCCTGACGGTTCGTTCTTCGCCGCCGGTAGTTTGTTTCAATGGGCGGCCGCACTCTCTCTCGAAGCGTTTCACACCGACGGCTACGTGCTGGTCGACGAAGCCGAGCGTGGCCGTGTCGATACAAAAGCAGGCGCAGAGCATACGACTCTCGATCTCACGGTGGAGCGGTTGATATCCGATAAGGGTCGCATCTTTGTCCGCGGCTCGATCTTCGACGAATCTCGCGAGAACGGAACGCCCCTTCAAACCAACAATACTTACATCAGGCAAGTATCCTTTGGGACCGACCTTCATTCCACGCTCGCCGGCTCGTTCAACATTAGAGCGTTCGCTCTGACGGAAATTTACAATCAGGACTTTTCCTCGATCGCTGCCGATCGAAACAGCGAAGCCCTCACACGCAGCCAGCGGGTGCCCGCCCAGCAAGTGGGATTCACTACTCAATGGTCGCGCGCTGCCGGTTCGTTTCAAACCTTAGTCGCGGGCCTCGACTATCGTGAAGTTCGAGGGGCGAGCGATGAGCTTGGGTTCACCGCCGGCAAATTGACACTCGGTGCCGGCGCCGGAGGACGTGAAAGAACGATTGGTGTGTTTGCCGAAGACATCATTCGCGTCACACCGCGATGGTTGCTGACGTTGGGCGCGCGCGGCGATCACTGGAGCAACTACGACGCGTTGTCAACATCTCGCCCGCTTCCGGCGCAGACTCCGGTAACCGTGACGAAGTTTCCCGACCGAACTGAAAATGCTTTCAGCCCGCGCGTGGCGCTGATGCACAAGCTGACTGAGAATGTCTCTGTTGTCGTCTCGGGCTATCGCGCATTCAGGGCGCCGACGCTTAACGAACTGTATCGGTCATTCCGAGTCGGCAATGTTCTCACCCAGGCTAACGTCAATCTGCGAGCCGAGCGGCTTACGGGCGGCGAAGCGGGAATCAGCGCCGCGGCATTCGACAAGAAACTGAACATTCGCGGAACGTTTTTCTGGAGCGAGATTGTGCGGCCGGTAGCCAACGTCACCTTGAGCGCGACCCCCGCCTTGATAACAAGACAGCGTCAGAACCTGGGCCGCACGCGTTCTCGCGGCGTAGAGTTTGAAGCCGAAGCTCGAGTCACCGGCACGCTCAGCCTTTCGGCAGGCTATCAATTCCTCGATGCCACAGTGCTCAAGTTTCCGGCAAACACTGCGCTCGAAGGATTGCTCATTCCACAGGTGCCTCGGCATCTTTTTACTTTTCAAGCTCGCTATTCGAATCCTCACTTGTTGACGTTCGCGGTTCAGGGCCGGGCAGGGAGCACGCAATTCGATGACGATCAGAACCTGTTCCCGCTCGATCCATACTTCACGCTTGATGCTCTTGCGTCGCGTTCTTTAGGGAGGGGCGTCGAAGTGTTTGGCGCGCTTGAGAACCTTACCGGCGAACGCTACGACATCGGCCGAACGCCAGTTAGAACGATCGGCCCACCGCTGCTCGCGCGCATTGGCGTGAGATTCGCGCTCGGGAAGAGATAGCTTGAGGTGTTGACATCGCCGGAAGTATTATTTCAATAAGAGGCACATAAGATGGCAATGCGGGAACTTGAATTGAGGGTCACAACGCTCGAAGAGGAAATGGCGCGGCTGAAGGTGAAAATGAACACACCCTGGTGGGAAAAGATTTCGGGCACATTTGATAACGATCCGACCTATGAGGAAGCAATGGCTTTGGGCCGTGCGTATAGGGAAGCGCAGCGCCCAAAAACAACGAAGCGTCGACCTACGAAGCGATGAATGTATATACCAGACACCGACCACCTCAGCTTACTCGAGCATCGCGGTAGCTTCAACCGCCAGCTTCTCCTTAACAAACTGGCAGTCGTTGCATCTGATGGCGTAGCAGCGACGATCGTCAGTTTCGAAGAACAGATGCGGGGGCGACTCGCCTTTTTGGCCAAATCAAGAACAATCGATCGACAGATCGAAGGGTACGAGCGATTAAGAAACCAGCTCGATAACTACTGTCTGATGGCAGTCCTCGATTTCGACATCCGGGCCGCATCGCAATTTCAAGAACTCAAGAGCCAGCAATTGAGAGTAGGAACGATGGACCTCAAAATCGCCGCAATAGTGCTGGCTAACAACGCCGTTCTCCTTTCGAGAAATCTCGTAGATTTCAGACGAGTGCCTAAACCTCAACGTTGAAGATTGGATCTCACAATTACAAGTTACAGAATGAGGTAAGAGAGCGCTGGTCTGTAACCAGATTCTGGCGCGGGGCGTTCTTCGTATTGTTTTCGTGTGCGTAGCGCGTTTTGCGGGCATCACGAGCGCATCCGCCAAGAGCCGGAAATGTATCGAATGAAAGAGACTGCCACCGACGTCCTTCGTGAGACCGCAGAATTGGTCCCGCGAAGCGCGCCCGATGTGGCGGACGAAGCGCTCGCCGAAGCCGCGCGAGCCGGAGACCATGCAGCGTTCGATGAGATCTTCGAGCGACATCGGCGTCGAGTCGCGAGACTGGCTGGGCGTTTCTTCAATCGCCCGGAACGCGTCGAAGAGATCCTTCAGGAGGTCTTCACCAAAGTCTATTTCAATCTCGACGCGTATGCGCCCGATCGGGGGCATTCGTTTTCGGCCTGGCTGTCGCGAGTAACGATCAACGCCTGTTACGACGAGTTGCGCCGAGCGCGCAGGCGCCCGGAAAGCTCTATCAGCGACATCACCACTGATGAAGCCGACTGGATCAACGTCCAGCTTCAAGGCAAACGAAGCAACGCAGAGTCGGCGGTGATCTCACGCGACCTTGCTAACAAACTGCTGGCGCGTTTGAGTGCCGAAGACCGCTTGGTGCTGACGTTGCTCGACGCGGAAGAGCTGAGTGTAGCGGAGATCGCAGTAGTGATGGGATGGAAGATTTCCAAGGTTAAGGTGAGAGCACATCGCGCGCGTCACTCGTTGAGGCGTGTGCTGGGGGAGTTTTTGTAAGAAAGAACTTCAACCGCAGAGGACGCGGAGGACGCAGGGGTTCGTCCGCGTCCTCGGCGTCCTCTGCGGTTAGATTCCGAATGAGGTGAGGAGAATGAATGATACTACGAACGAACTTGACCAACTGGCTAAGACAGTCGCGCTCTCCGGTGGAATAGGCGACGACGAAGCTGAGAGAATCGCCTCGTCGCCTTTTCTTCATACGCGGATTCGCGCGCGCATCGAAGCCGAACAGCGAGAACGCTCACAGCGCGGCAACGGTTGGCTCGCGACATTGTTTGTCGCGTCGCGCGCAGTCATGGCGCTTTTGTTGGTGACGATCGGCTCCGCATCGGCGTTTTGGATTACAAGAACATCCAGGCCTGCGGACACGATTGCACCGGTGATCTCAAAAGCCAACGATCTCAACCGCGTCGTGATCGGCGGCACATGCGCGCTCTCCTCAACCGAGCAATGTGCGATCTCGACGGAAGAGGTGCTGGCGACTATGTTTGCTGAAGATCGGGGAAACGGAGATCGCGGAAAGGAAGAGAAATGAAACAAACCAACGCACAACTCAAAGCGTGGGGCGCTTTCCTGTTGGTATTCGCGCTCGGCGGCGTAACCGGCGCGTCGCTGGACGGAATGTATCGGCTTCGAGCGACGAACGCCACTCCTACAGCGCCCGTCGTGTCGCTTCGTGACACAGACACTTATTTCGAAACGCTCAAACGTGAACTCACTCTAAGCGCGGACCAGGAAACTGCGATACGCTCGGTGCTGGATCACACGCGAGACGATTACAAAGCGGTGTGTGCGGACGTGCGGCCACGTTACGATACGGTTCGCGAACGAGCGCGCACCCAGATGCGAGCGCTGCTCACTGCGGATCAGCAGCCGCGATTCGACTCGATCATAACCGCGGAAGATTGCCGCTGTCCCGATCCGAAGAAATGAAGCAAGAAGCACCTTGTATGCTACGCCGGCGACACGCCAAGCTCATGACCGCGATGCTGTTGACGGCGGCGTTCTGTCTAATCACCGCGAGCGGTGGCGCTCATCAGAACACTTCGAAGCCGGATTGGTTCGCTGGAATAATCAGTCACAATCAGAGTCGCGAACAGACTGCCGGACAGGTCTACAAGAACATTCAAGCGCTTAAGGAACTGCGCGCCAGTGAACTCGACGGCGTGATGAATTTCATGTGCGCTGCGCTTGGAGTTGGGTGTACTTATTGCCACACAAATCCGTGGGACAGCGACGAGAAGACCGCAAAGCTGGCTGCACGCCGGATGATTCTGATGACACGCGCGATCAACGCCGAACACTTCAGCGGTAACCCCGCGGTCACCTGTTACACCTGCCATCGAGGCCAGCACAACTCAGTTCCAAATCCGCCTTCTGATCTTGCGACGTCGCATTCGGAGGATCTAACGATTCCAGCCAAGCCGGCAGTCTTGCCGTCTACCGATGACATCATCGACCGTTACATCCGAGCAATTGGAAGCGACGCAGCCATTCAGAAGATCAAGACGCTTGTCTCGCGTGGAACGGAAACGACGACAAATAAGATGACTCCGGCGGCGACGGCGCCGATCGAGATCTATCAAACGACGGCGAACAAAATGCTGATCGTCAGAAACACTCCGCGCGGCACGATCACGGAAGCCTTCGATGGCGTAAAGGGGTGGACCAGGGACGCTCGCGGATATCGAGAGCTCGAGGGCAGGGAACTGGCGGAAGTAATTCGTGATGCGGACTTGATGCGCTATGCGAATTTGAGAGCGGCTTATCCGCAAATGAGAGTGTTGTCGAAAGAGAAACTGGCCGATCGTGACGCTTATGTGGTCGGCGCGACTTCACGAGACGACAGCCGCGAGAAGTTGTATTTTGACGTACAGAGCGGGTTGTTGATTCGCAAGTCGGTGGCTTTCAAGACGGCGTTCGGGACTATCCCGGAAGTGACCGACTTCGATGACTATCGAGCGGTAAATGGTGTGAAGCTGCCGTTCACAATCGCCTGGTCACGCGCACCTTTTGGGTCTGTCAAAAAGTTCACCGAGATCAAGTTGAACGTCGTCATAGACGATTCCAAATTTGCTTCACCGCGTAAGTAATAATCTTCTTGCGAGCATTTCTTCTTTGCGAGCTCTTCTTCTTTGCGGGCTTTGCGGTCCTTTGCGTCTTTGCGTTGAGTATTATTCTTCGCTCAAAGTCGCAAAGTACCGCAAAGCCCGCAACGCAAAGCTCGCAAAGAAGCGGCAAACTAACATCCGAACCAGCCGACAAGCTGAAGCTCGTCGGACACACAAAGGAGCATGCAAAATGAAAACACTTCCGAGTTTCGCCAATTAGAAATCACGCCGACGCTAGCCGCGATTGAAAGACTCCAACACGATCGCGGTTATCGAGACTCACGCGGGCTCTTCTTCACCGAAGGCGTCCGCAACTTCATCGCGGCAGTCGATCATCGCTTCCCCGTAGACACTCTGCTCTACAGCGAGAAGCTGCTCATCCAACCACTCGCCAGGAAACTCGTTCGCAGACTGAAGCGCGCCGGGGTTCCATTCGCCCGAGTCACACCCGAGCAGTTTAGAAGAGTCTCCAGGACCGAACGCGCCTCCGGGGTCGCCGCGATCCTCCGCCAACGAATCCTTCGGCTCGATCAAATCAACCTCACCGACAATCCCTGCTGGACAGCGCTTAGCCACGTTCGCTCGCCAGGGAACCTGGGTACGCTTATGCGAACATCCGCGGCCACCGGTGCAGCGGGATTCATCCTGTTGGGCAACGCCATAGACCCTTTCGACCCGGCAGTAATTCGAGCGACGATGGGATCACTCTTCAAGCAAACCATTGTGCGAACAACTGTCGATCAGCTCCGTCGTTGTGCTTGCCTTAACAAGATCACGGTCATCGGCGCTTCACCGGACGGCTCAGAAGACTATCGCGAGGTGACTTACACACGGCCGGTGGTGTTGATGCTCGGAGGCGAGCGCAAAGGCCTGACCGACGAGCAACGCGGCTTGTGCAATCGCATAGTCCGAATCCCGATGGTTGAAGGAATGGACTCGCTAAACATGGCAGTCGCTGGAAGCCTTCTGATGTATGACGTGTTTCGATTTGGCGCGCCAATTCCAAACGGCCTCGGAGAATCTGGCAGACAGACATGAGCGCGAATGCTTAGACCACACTGGGCGACAAGACGGTCCGACTGAATGAAGTCATTCGACTAAGAAGTAAGGAGATCGAGCGGCTGATTCCGCTCATCCAACTAGCGGCCAATAATCTTATCGACGGATACGAGACCATCTCGTGACAGACCGGCAATTCAGCTTTCATTATCTGCAGTCTCGACCCTTGAGACTAACTTCTTATCTTTACGTCAAATGCTGTTTTCATATCCCCGCCAGTGGATGAGCGATCTTCAGCGAGGGTACGTTGAAGTATTCGGACGTTGCTCGTTGTTCGAGTGAGTCTCGGTTGCTTAGGATAAGGGTAATGTTCTCGCCTCTTATGGTTGAAGAGAGACGAATGCCGACATCAAGACAAGCTGGCGAAGTTGGGGTAAGATGATTTTAAATCAGCGACGTCGTGAGGTGAGGCAATGAGTACGCTCGATCAGATCATTGAAGCTGCGAGAACGCTGCCCGTTGAAGATCGGCGATCTTTGATGCGGTGGCTTCGCGAACAGGAGCGGCTAGCCCTTGTGGACAAACAGTCTGACGACCCCGTTCGCGAACAGTCCGAGAGATTCCACCTGGCTATGAAATGGATTGACGAACATCGCGCTGAGTACCTGGGCCAGTGGGTCGCTCTGGTCGGCGACCGTCTTATCAGTCATGGCCCAGATGCGCGACAAGTGCATCTGGCGGCAAAGGCCGCTGGAATTGAGATTCCGTTTGTAGTTCGCGTTGAACGAAAAGAAGAAGGCCCTTTTTTTGCAGGTTGGTTATAGCCATGGCTCATAATCTGCGGTTCTCGGTGGCTGACAGCTACGACACTAGGTTAACCGGTATTCAGGTTCCGGTGATAATTCGCTCTGGCTCGCGAGCGACTGAGTTCTATGGGCGAATCGATACAGGTGCGAGCTTCTGCATATTTGAGAGACAACACGGCGAGAAAGTTGGCATCGATGTTGAGCAAGGTACGCGGATCGAGATCAGCACGGTCGCCGGCAGCTTTCTTGCCTACGGTCACGAAGTCACGGTGATCGTGCTCGGCATCGAAACGACGACCAATGTCTACTTCGCGGCTGAGGAGAACTTTTCTCGCAACGTGCTTGGTCGTCAGGGTTGGTTGGATCGTGTGAGACTGGGACTCGTGGATTACGACGGGCAACTGTACTTGAGTGCATACGACGACCCGGCCTAGCCCCCTGCTAGTAATCCTTGTTCCTGACTCGCAGAGTCACTTCACTTCCTCAAGAGATCGATATGCACAAAGTCATCTTCGACCAGGACGTGAAACCCATTTCAGAGTTTCACGCTAACGCCGCGTCGCTCGTTCAACATGTTCGAAAGACAAGACGGCCACTAGTCATCACTCAGCAGGGCCGGAGTGCCGCGGTGCTTCTCGATGTGTCTGAGTATGAAAAGCTCCTGGCGAAGATTGAGCTCCTTGAGGACGTTCACACCGCCAAAGAACAGTTAGACAGCGGGCACGGAATCACTCACGCCGCAGCGCGCAAGAAGGCTTTGGCGCGAGCCGGCGGATGAAAGTATACTGCTGCCCGCTCGCGCTCGAGAGAGTCAACGATCTACAAGATGTTGAGCGAAAGCCGATCTCAATTCTCACTGTGCGACACGGCAAGCAGAGGCTATCTCTGGAAGAGACTAAGTAGCCTAAGGCTTCCACGTTCCGCGAGCGACTGCCGGCACAAACGCCTCGAGATTCTTCGGTGGGAACTCGATCACCCGCCCTTCTTCGGCGCTCATATAAGCAGTCATTAGCAGCTCGCTCACCGCCAGGCCGTCGTAGAAGTTCTCTTCCGGTTGTTTCCTTTCGACAAAGCAACTCACAAAGTAGCGATTCTCACCTTCGTAACCGTAAGCCGCGGCCTCATCATCAACCACCGGCATCAAGCCTTGTTCGGCGTTTTGCTTCTCAACCAGGTCCTCGCCGGCTTCGCCTTTCACTTCGCGGCTGAAGAAAAGTTTCAGCCCGCTGTCGAGCGTGTTGATCGACATCGAGTACTCCGGGCCGAGCAATTCCATGCTCAGCCTTAAGCCCGCCCCCACAAAGCTCCACGACGTCGTCGCTTCGACGATCAGAGTATGTCCCTGCTCATCGACGTAGTTCACCGTCGCGCGAGCGAAGTCCTCCGAAGGCCTGCTCGAGTAGTCGACCGAATCACCCATCATCTTTTTGAGTCGCTCGACGTATTCCGGACGCGACCACTTCAGCGAAGCGATCTGCGCCGAAACCGCGGTCGGTCGAATGCTGTTGCGAGGCTTGCCGGGCTCGGTGAGCATCAACCTTGCGACTTCAACGCTGTGACACATCATGTCGTTGAGCACGCCTCCGCCTTGCAGCTCGCCTTGCCAGAACCATGGCATATGCGGCCCGCTGTGTTCTTCCGCGGCGCGAGCCAGATAAGGCCGGCCGGTGAGGGCCGCGCCTCGAGCCCAAATCAGAGCGCGACCGCGTTGAACGGCCGGCGTGAACACCTGGTTCTCGAGATAGCCGTGCAACAAGCCGCTCTTCTCCACGAGCTCAACCATCCGTTTGGCTTCGGCGACGTTTCGGGCAAGGGGCTTTTCACAAGCGATTCCGACCAGATCACCTTTGCCTGAGGTGACCGCGTTGACAACCGATTCCATGTTCTCGATGCGCATGTGATTGGGGCCACAGAGCCAGATGCAGTCAATGGCCGGGTCGGCGACCATCTCTTCGATCGAGTGGAAAGCCGTTGCTTCACCGACGCCCAATGTGCGCGCGAGCGCGGCAGCTTCTTCGGCGTGCTCGCTGTTGGGACTCCACACGCCCCGAACGTCGGCGTCACGCACACCGACCCAGGACCTTATGTGAAAGCGAGTATTGAACCCGCTGCCGATGAATCCGATGCCAAGCCTCTTGGTTGCCGCCATGAATCTAGTCGCCCCCTCAGAAGGAAGAAATCAAAGGAAGCTGATGATACAAGATTGGCGGCGCGTGGGCGAGTCGTCAGGTTAGCCGGCAGACAAGTGGTCCTGTATGGGCGGTCCTCCGTGGCCGCCCTTTGGTGAGGAAGCGTTCTCGAAGGAGGGGCGGCCACGGAGGACCGCCCATACAGGAGTACCCTTAATCGCTATCGAAACCTTTGTTACAAGCAACTAGAGTTATTCAGCCGTCCGTCGCTTACGCACAGCTTTGCTGCGCGTTGAAGCCGACTCACCGGTCAAGCCCGCTTCGTCCTGGTCGAGCGCCGAAAAAATCTTCCGCTTTGTCTTGTCGAGCAACTCAGAGATATTCGTCTTTGAATAACCCGCGGTCGAAATTGGCTCGTGAATCGTGACGCGGACGGTCGAGGGAAAAATTTTGATCTGGCCCTTGGGCATAATCTGGGTTGCGCCGGAAATAGTTATCGGAACAACCGGAACACCGGCGTCGATAGCCATCATGAACGCGCCTTTCTTGAAAGGGAGCAATCCTCCGTCGCTCGATCGCGTTCCTTCGGGATAAACCACATAGGATTTGCCGCGACGTAAGTTCTCGGTCGCCAGTTTCGCGCTCTCAACGGCAGCAGGGCTGTTACTTCGATCGACGGGAACCACTCCGACAAGGCGTATCCCGTAACCAAAGATCGGATACTTGAAGATCTCTTTCTTTCCAAGGTAAGCGATGTTGCCGAGGTAAGCTACCCAAAGCGGAACCTCGATGAGGCTTTGGTGGTTTGGAGTGAAGATGTAAGTCTGCTTCGGATCCAGGCGCTCGAGGCCCGTTACTTCCACTCGGACTCGCACCATCGCGAGACCCGCTTTGATAAAAAGCCGCACCGGAGAATAGAGCAGGTTTTCGTTTTTGGTGATCAGGACGATTGCTATTAGAAAGGGCGCGATCACCGCAATAGAAGCGAACCAGAACGCTAGCAGAAAGACTCCGCGCAATCGTGGCATCGTTAGTACTTTTGGCCCGGTTTCAAATCATCATTCAGCGTCATCAGGAACGCGGCCAGTGGACCGACATCCGCTTCGCTGATCATGATGTTCGCCAATTCCTCATCGCCCTCGCGAACGTGACCCGTTCGAGCCATCTCGCTTAATCGCATCAGCTCAGACAGCGCGCTCTCGACCGTCGTGAAGCCGCCCGTGTGCATATATGGATAAGTGAAAGCGAGGTCGCGGAGCGTTGGGGTTTTGAACGTGGCGATCATTCGTTGCAGGAATCGATCCTCGCTCTCGCCCGCGCGACGAAGGGAAGAGTTCTTTACGTCGACAAAGTTCCAGTAGCCGAGATCAGCGCAGCCCGGCTTCTTGAGCGAAGGGATTTCGCGGTACCTGCGAGAAGGTCTCGCCGACCCGGCCCCCGGTATCTCGAGGGCCGCAAAACTCCGCTCGCCGTGAACCTGGTCGTATTCGCTCTGGCTGATTCCCATGTTGTGAAACGAAAGATCCGTGAACAACGGCGGCGTGTGACAGGTTACACAGTTTCCTCGTGACCCGGCTCCGTCCGTGCGAAGGAACACCTTCAATCCCTTGAGCGCAGCCGCATCAAAATCATTAGCCAGCTTTAGCGCCCGACTCCTTTCGAGCGTTGCGATCTTGTCCAGCAGACGATTGGCAAAGTGTTTCGGATCCTCACTTCCATTTGGATCCGGACCAACATCCAGCCCGTTCGCTTTAACAAATCGATCGTAGGGAGTCGATCGCGTCGACTTAAGAGTTCTTAGATAATCCGAGATCGCTTTCACCGTCAGGTCAATCAATTGGGACTTGTCGAGCCGGTCGGTGTCCACGTCATACGCCGCCTTGAAGAGCGCGTGATAACTGCTGTTGGAATCCGCGCCGTCGCCCGAGTCTTTCAAAATGATACCGCGGACTCTCTCGAACGATTGCTCCTCCTCGCCGGGCAGCCAACCCATCGGACGACCCGCGAGCGTCCCTCTCACGAGACCTTCCAGCGAATCGAACTCGCCATCGAAATGCAGACGAGGCATCAGCGCAGCGTCCAGGATCGTCGGTGAATTGCGCAGTTCGTCCCTGCGCGGGTCTCCTGCGCGCCACGGCACCCAGCTCCTGGCAAAGAAGTCGGCGTGTGCCCGCGTGCCTTGCGGATCCTCATCGGAAAGATGGCAGGAGAGGCAACTGTTCTGAAGATCGCCTTGCGGGGAGGAGAAGCGATCGTCTTTGAAAAGTCTGAAACCGAGGCGCACACGAAGCGACGTTTTGTCGTCCGGTTGATTCTGGCCGAGCGCCGCGAAACCCAGCGCGATGACGAAGCCGACCGCAAGGAACTTGCACCAGACAATTCGTGACAAGGTAATAGAATGCAACAGCAGAGCCTTCCTAAGAGTAAGGTTGGGAGCCAGCGAAAACTTAACTTGCAACGCGCGATTGGCGACTCATCCGAGCCACGCAGGACTCAAGCTGCTCGCGCATGAGCGACGAGCTTAAATGAACGCGTCGCCCATGTCCAGGCAACACCCATTCGAATTCGTAATCGAGCAGCCGCTCCATCGAACGAATCTGTTCCGTCCACGAATACCAGCAGACGGACTGCGAGGCGTTGAGCGCATCGTAAGCAGCGGACCACCAGAGATGGTCACCCGAGAAGAGATATCGATCGCGATACAGCAACACGGTATGACCGCGCGTATGTCCGGGTGTTGGGATCGCCAGTAAGTCGTGATCCAGAGTTATGGCTGCCCTTCCGGTCAACACGCGCTCGACTCCAGAAGTTGACCTCGAGATATCGTCACTGTGCAGAATCCGTTCGGCGTCGAAATGACTTGCCCATTTCTCATGATCGGCGACGTCGTCGCGATGCGTAAGAAAGATCAGTTTTATTCCGCCCATATTCTCGATGCGTTTTACGAGTGGGGCTGCGAATCTCGGTGAATCGACGAGCACGTTCCCTTCCGGACGAGCGATGAAGTAGCTCGACGCTCCATAAGAAGACTCGGATGCGAAGCCGCAAAAGTAGACGTTGTCGTCGACGACCTCAGGATAGGCTGCCACAGCCGGCTTCGCGTTTTGATTGCTGATGGTTCCGATTGAAGCCGTCGGGCAAGTGACCAACGCTTTGAGCGCATCGAATACCTGTTCAGATGTCTCAGGCTGATGAAAAACGATCGATTGATCGCCTATATCAGAAAAAGTGTCGGGCGCAATTTGCCGGCAGAGATCGCAGTCGATGCAGGTGGTGTCAACGAAGAAGTCTCCGTGGGCATTCTCTTGATGGGCGCGTTCACTTAAAGCCATACAGTGTAAGTATAAAGGTTCGGCTGGTGAGCCACAAAACCACCTTTGCGTGCTTTGCGGTCCCTGGCGTCTTTGCGTTGAGAATTCTCTTCGCAAAGATTCTCAACGCAAAGACGCCAAGGACCGCAAAGCATGCAAAGGTGACGTAATCAATTGATGTAACGCGACTCCAACTGAACATAAGCGCGCAGGTCGGTCATTATTTCCACGAACATCGACGGCGTCAGCGATTGCGGACCGTCGGACCAGGCATCTTGCGGATGAGGATGGACCTCGATGATCAGACCGTCGGCTCCCACGGCGACGGCGCCTTTAGCGGCCGGACGGACCAGGCTGCGACGACCGGTGGCATGCGAAGGGTCTACGATGACCGGCAGATGACTGAGCTCATTCAACAGCGGGACCGCAGCAAGGTCCAGCGTGTTTCGAGTGGCGGTCTCGAACGTTCGAATGCCTCTCTCGCACAGAATGATCTGGTCGTTGCCGTGCGACGCTATGTATTCGGCTGACAGCAGCAGCTCCTTGATCGTAGAGCTCATTCCGCGCTTCAGTAGCACGGGGCGCTTGACGCTGCCCAGTCGCTTCAACAGCGCAAAGTTCTGCATGTTGCGAGCGCCAACCTGAAGAATGTCCGCGTATTCGGCGACGATTTCAGTGTCTTCGGTAGTCACGACTTCGGTGACGATCTTAAGCCCGGTGCGATCGCGAGCTTCGGCCAGCAGCTTGAGTCCTTCGACCTCCAAGCCCTGAAAATCATATGGCGAAGTCCGAGGTTTGTAAGCGCCGCCACGTAACACCTGCGCGCCGGCTTCCTTCACCGCGTCAGCCGTTTCCATCAATTGCTCGCGCGTCTCAACCGAGCAAGGCCCGGCCATTACTACAAACTCTTTTCCGCCGATTTCCAGATCGCCGACGCGCACAGTTGTTTTTTGCGGCTTCAGTTCGCGGCCGACGATTTTGTAAGGCTGCAGAATCGGAACAACATTCTCGACGCCCGGCACCGAGCGCAGGTTTTGAAGATGGTCCTTGTTGTCACCGTGCCCGACGGCGCCGATTACTACGCGCTCTTCACCGCGAATCAGATGTGGCTGATACCCGTAGCGGCGAATGCTGTCGCAGACTTCCTGAATCTGTTCTTCGGTGGCGTTCGATTTCATTGCGATGATCATGTCTCTCTCCTTCCTTTGCGAGCTTAGCGGTCCTCTGCGTCTTTGCGTTGAGTATTTCATCTCGGATTATACTCAACGCAAAGACGCAAAGGACCGCTAAGCTCGCAAAGGTTCAACCTCACTCACTACTCCTCGGGTAACTTCCCAACACGCGCACGCTTTCGGCGAGCTCCGCCAGATTCGCAAGCGCGCGCTCGACTCGGGGCTCGTGTTGATCCCCGATCAGATCGACATAAAAAGAATACTCCCACGGGCGGCCTTCAATCGGGCGCGACTCGATCTTGGTAAGGTCGATGTCGCGCAGCGCGAACGCCGCGATCGAGCGGAATAACGCGCCCGGTTTGTTGGCTACGCGAAAGACAATCGAAGTCTTTCGTTCGTCCAAGCCGGCGACGGTTTTGAAAGAGCCTGCGCGTTCGGGGCGTGTCAGCAACAGGAACCGAGTGAAATTCTTTGGATTGTCTTCGATGCTTTCGACGATGATCGCTGCATCGTAGACAGCCGCGGCGGTGACGCCCGCTATCGCTGCGTCTTCCAGTGAACCGCTCTCGACGATCATCTTAACCGAGCCGGCAGTATCGTAAGCGGGAACGACTTCGATTTGCCGATTCGCCCGCAGGAACTTTTCGCACTGCGCGAGCGCGACCGGATGGGAATGAACGCGCCGAACATCTTTCAGGGCTGCGCCGCGGAGTGCTATCAGGTGATGCACGATTCGCACGTTGGTTTCGCCGATGATCGTAAGGTCGTGCTCCATCAACAAGTCGTAGTTCTTGTGAACGGAACCGGCGAGGCTGTTTTCGATCGGAGCCGCCGCCGCATCAGCCGCGCCGGTTGCGACCGCTTCAAACATTTCCTCGAAGGTCCGACAGGGAATCGTGCCGACCTCGACGCCGAGCAGTTGTCTTGCGGCGTCCTCGCTGAAGGCTCCGCGTTCGCCCTGGAATGCAACCTTAGGTATGTTTTCCCCCATTGTGTTTTCCGTTCCAGTCTCTCCAAGAACTGCACTCTCCAAAAACTGCGCTCCACAAACTGCTGTCTCCAAAAACTGCGCTCTCCAAAAACTGCTCTCTCCAGAAACTGCGAGGCCCGCTGCCTTCATCGGAAGGAGCGGGCCTCAGAAAACTTTGATATCCGTTCTCGGACTAGACGCCGGCTCCCTCCGCTATAGCTGCGGTGCTAAAGCTAAACGAACTAAAGCGGAAGAAGCTAAAGCGAAAGAAGCTAAAGCGGAAGAAGCTAAAGCGGAAGAAGCGGCAACCCTTTCCTTCGCGCGCCGCGCCGTGGGTGGCATTCGTCGACCGAGCCACGCTACGCTTCGGTTCATCTCCGCTGCTCATCGTTTGTTCTCTAGTGTTCATTTGCTTGCGGCATTATCGGCGAGGCTACAAAGACTGTCAAGATCATCGCTATCAGGTTGGAGAGCTTATTCGCACAAAGGGCGTCCAGAGTCTCGCTGAGTCTCCTTTGCGTACTTTGCGGTCCTTTGCGTCTTTGCGTTGAGAATTGCCTTGAGAATTCGTTTTCGGTCTAGCACGTCGCGGTCGCCTAGGGATGAAGATGCCGGGTTTAGAAAACAAATTCCGCTTCCCGAACAGCCGTTCCGATCAAGCGCTTATTGCGGCGGCGCGAGCCTTTGCCACAGACGCAGAGCCGCTAAAAACCGAGTTCATCCGGCGGGGTTTGCCGGCGACCTTTATCGACGACCTTCAGGAAAAGACCGCGGCCTTTGCGGCCATCATCAGCTCAAGGAACGTGCATGCGGGCTCGAAGGTGCAGGCCACGGCTTCGATAGACGACGTGTTGGATGAAGCGATGCTCGACGTCAGAGAACTGGACCCAGCGGTAGAGAACGTGATCGGCGACAACGCACCATTGCTTGCCGAATGGAGAAGCGCCCGCCACATAGAGCGCCATACCAGTCACAAGAAACCAAACCCCCCAGTTCCACCGACTTCGTCGGAACCGGAATCGGCCTAACGTTTCGAAAGAGATGTCCGAAACACGGGTCAAAGAGAGAAGCAGTCCGAAGGGCTTGCTTCTCTCTTTGTGTTCCTAGCGACGAGAAGAATCCACCGGCTCTCGCGCAGGAATTCTGCTCACGAAGACTTGTCGAATTATGTCGGCCCGAGCAAAGTCCGCGCGCCGCTGCTCAACCCGCGTATGCTCATTCATGTTCACGAAATAGTGAGGTTGCGAGTGTCAAAGCTCGACCAGTAGTTGGTCGAGATCGTTGTTATTCTGTCGGGCCAAATTCAGTAACACATCAGTGAGCGCCTTGCTGATCTCAGTCAAATAGAACTTTTGGTTGCCAATACCTGGCGAACGAATCGGCGAGTACTTGTTCGGTAGGAGATTAGCGATTTTTGAGAAAATACCTCTTGCGCTCAAAGGGTTCGTAAGAATCGTCCAGGTGACAGGTACCAGCCATCCGTCTCTCGACCACTGTTCACCAGTTTCACCGAATGAGTCCGGTCGCTTAGCGTCTCTGCATTTGCCACTGACGCGACCCACTGCCTTTATCTCAGTCGAAGCGTAAGAGAAAACAATGTCACGGATTGCGGTTCGAGGCATATTCAGATAGGTCTGATTTCTTGATCCATTAATATCCGTTTTAGGCGACCAAAGATAGCCGCCTTCGATTTCTTGCTTGTGTGTCTGCTTGTGATTGACCCACCAGAAATTCATCATTACCTCCGAACGAAGTTGCGATAGTCTGATCCTAGAGTTCAAGCCAAATGAGACAATATGCGCTCCAAACACTTCTGAGGGTTCTTTCTGAGTGTGCATTCCCAGATACGAATTACCTTGAAGCCGTGATATCGAAGTGTTCGAGAGTATCTTCTATCCCGGCTCTGATTCCTTAAGATTTTCGCGCTCCAATATTCCTGGTTCGTTTTTGGTATGTGGCCACACCTCGGACAACCGTGCCAAAAACAACCATCAATAAATATCACAACACGCGCCTTCGGAAATGCAAAATCGGGAGTACCGACGAACTTAGTCGAATGAAGTTTCCAGCCTCTGTGGCCTCCTCGAATAAGCCTCGAGCGTACACGCCATTCAGTCGATCTGTTCTCACGTGATCGAACTGCGCGCATGTTCGCGGAACGAGTTGAGCTAGGCTTTTCAAATGCAGGTAACGCACTTCGCATCATATAAGGGAAACCCCGAGTGCCTCAGTCTTATGATCATCAAGCCACTGCATCACGGCGTCAGTTGTTGAGGGTACTCGTTCACATAATCGGATTCTGTCAAACGAAATGGAACCATGGTATAGCTTACGAAGTTTATCGCCTTCCGTCATGAGAAATGGAACAGCTAAAAAGGTAAGGCAGACGTTACGCTCAGTCGGGGATCTGGAAAAAAAGCTCCAGAATAACGCCGGCGACGTTTCTTGGCCCTTCTTAAGCCAATCTGTCTTACCGGTTGCACAATTGCCCAGAGCTATGATTCGAGAGAATTGTTGATCAGCAAAGTTGTTTACGACCACAACATCCCAGCCACCATCGCCGCCATCGGGCGCAGTTTCCCGCATAGGCTCTCCCAGATCTGGTATTAGATCGGAAACCAATTGTAGCAACTGACGATAGTCGGTAATTTCGCCCGTTTTCCAAGGCGCACCGATTCGAACCGCTTTTCCCCGGAAATAGTCCTCTGCAGCGCTTTTTACGATTGCCTCAAATTCCCTCGTTCGTAAATTGTCCGGTATATCTTTCATGAATTTCAAACCGAGACAAAAAAGGTAGGATGAATTATGTTTTTGCTCATTCGGACTAAGGGTTATTCCATCGACCGTAAATGGATATGATTTTCCTAAGAGAGTTGCTCGGCGTTCCAATTCTTCGAATACTTTAAGTGCGTAGTCCTCAGCGTCGCCTGCATCATCTCCAGATAGAGATGCTTCCAACTCCTCTTTCAATGCGCTTACGCTGTAGGGCTTATCATTCGCCCACGTTCTCAACTCCACAACGTCAGCTATATCTAGAATCTTATTCATTCACTTCGGGGAGAGCTTGATCGCCCTTTATGTTGAGGCGCGCTTTCTTGTAGGCTCCTTCAATCTCAATGAACGCCTCCTTAACCAATTCGTTTTCGCGAACATCAAACAACTTGGGAAGGCATTCCTCAATTGAGTAAGCAGCTATGCGAAGTTTCTCGGCAACTTCTTCCGCATTATACTCCGTATAGAGCAACGATCCTTCCAGGTCCCCCTTTTTGCGAAAATGGTGGAGCGCCTTCGGGCTAGACAACACGCGTTCGAACGCTTCCTGTTGCCTGCTATTGACAGCCCGGCGCACCTCTTTGTTGCCGATCGTCCACTTGATAAACTCACCAAGCTCGGTTAGACGATCTCCCGGAACGGGCTCGAGCGTTATCGGGTCATCCTGCAAGTTAAGAAAGCGCTGAGTTTCGTGACCTCCAAGAAGCGTGTAGAAAGTCCCGAAATAACGCTTGGTAGCTACCGAAGCTGGGTCGAAGAGGTTCTTCGCCTCAGCCTCCTTTAAAGTAAAGAATGCGATCAGCCATCGTTTGAGGGTTGGAAACGTCGTACCTAGAGTCTTCGCGAACTTGCTGAGGTTCTCTTTGGAAAAATCATTGTTGGCATGTTCGAAAACGAACTTTGCCTTTGCTTCCGGTGGCCACTCTCGAGCAGCCGTCACGTGCTTGTATCCAAGATAGGCCTGCAATAAGTCGGCAGACCACCCGCTTTGAACATTGACGGTCTTAAGCCGTTCCTTTTCGTCAGGAGATACCTCGGGTATGGAAGGAAGCGGCTGTTGATCATTCGGGAACTCGCCTGTAAGAAGCTTTAACGCGGCCAGGCGTCTATTCCCCTCAATTACGTAGTATCCGCCTCCTTCTCGATCTCTAACGATGATCGGATCCCCATCGATCAACCCCGATGCAGAAATCGACTGTAGGAGATCATCAACTCCGATATCAGTGATTAGATATCGGAACATCTTGGGTTGATCGTCTCCGAATCCGACCAAAAAACGTGGATTGTCTGGATCGAAGTGCAATTGATCAAGCTGTGTGGGAAACTTGTTCGGCATAAGTCACGCTTAATTCCACAGGACACGTAACGGCCTAAGTACAGCTGCGAATAGGGGTGGTGGCACGGCATTCCCGATTGCCTGAAATCGGTCTCTCACTGTTCCTGCGCTCCACCGAAATCTCCTGGCGAATCCTTGGAGCGCTGCACACTCTCGATAAGAGAATCGGCGTGCACGGCCCTCACGGGTGAATTCCCAGTGGTCAGTGTCAATTCGCCTAAGGGGCGGACTCAAAGGATGAAGGGGAACATGTCGCCAGTTGCCAACTATACACGGACTTGGCTGACCCCAGGGATGTCTTCGTCGGCGTGACAAATAATACCAGTGAAACGGTTCGTCATTAAATTCACCTTCAGGCCACGCTGGCATGTGTCCGATTGCATCGCGTTGCGTTACGTAGCGCCTATCAGTTCCCGGTCCGTGGGTTGGTTCGGGAAACTTGTAGTGGAAATCAATATCGCTGCGAATACCGACAAGGAAAATCCTTCGTCTGTTTTGAGCAACGCCGAAGTCTCGGGCGTTCAGTACCTCCCAGACTACTCTATATCCATCTAGACGGTATCGATAAATCTGATTCAAGAGCAG
>DATNBZ010000230.1:0-27871 GCA_035607285.1 Blastocatellia bacterium
AAGAATGTCCGGCAGGAGTTTATACCGGACAAGACCCCGAAGAAGAAGTGATGCGTGATGAGTGATGCGTGATGAGAATTGAGAGACTCGTCACTCATTACTCATAACTCATCATAACTCATCACTGCATTTAACGCCGGAGGAATCAGAAATGCCAAGAACAAACAAACACATTGCCGCGCTCGACATCGGGACAACCGAGGTGAGAGCGATCGTAGGTGAAATTACCGAGAACGACACTCTCGAGATTATCGGCATCGGAAGGGCGCCGTCGCGCGGCGTTCGGAAGGCCGTGGTCGTCAACATCGAGGCTACGGTCGATGCCATAAGACACGCAGTGGAGGAGGCTGAGATGATGTCGGGCCTCCCGATCGATTCCGCTTACGTCGGGCTGGGCGGAGTGCAGGTGCGTGGAATCAACTCGCGTGGAGTAATTGCCATCAGCCGGCGCAACCGCGACATAACGGAGGACGACGTCTATCGCGTTATCGACCAGGCGCGCTCGGTGAGCGTTCCTACCGACCGTGAGATCATCGATGTCCTTCCCCAGGAATTCACCGTGGACGGCCAGGACGGTATCGGGAACCCGATAGGGTTTCTCGGCATGAGGCTCGAGGCCTGCGTCCACGTCGTAACCTCGCCGATCACTGCTCGTCAGAATGTGATCACGTCGGTCAATCGCGCCGGCATGACCGTCACTGACACCGTGGTCAATCAGGTAGCGGGAGGCGAAGCGACGCTTTCGCCCGACGAAAAAGAATACGGCGCGGCGGTAATCGACATCGGGGCGGACGTTACCAACCTCACCGTGTTCTTTAGAGATGCCATCCGGCACACGGCGGTATTTCCGATGGGCGGAAACCACTTCACCAACGACATCGCAGTCGGGTTGCGAACACCGGTCCCCGAGGCGGAGAAGATAAAGCAGAGCGAGGGCTGTGCGTTGGCCGGACTGATGGCCGACGGCGAGCGTTCGCGGATGGTTGAGGTTCCTTCAGTGGGAGGAAGGCAGCCCCGGATGCTGAGCCGCCAGATCCTGTGCGAGATACTTCAGCCGCGAGCCGAAGAGATATTCTCCCACGCCGCGGAAGAAATTCAGCGCGCCGGCTTTGACAAGCAGATACTCTCGAGCGTGGTGCTGATCGGCGGCGGATCGCTGATGGACGGGGTAGTAGAGATGGCGGAGCAGGTACTGGACCTTCCGGCTCGACACGGTTTGCCCGATTTTGTCGGGGGACTGACGGGCGAGATTGACAGCCCCGCTTTCGCGACGGTCGTCGGTACGATGCTGTACGGTTTCCACAAGCAGATGAACCAGAAGCGGATCCACTCGCTGAAGGATGGCGCTCCGAAACAGCCGAGTATCTGGAAGCGGTGGCTTCGTTAATTTTATTTAGAAATGTTGCTGAATGGGGGCAAAAAAAGGTTGTGGGGCAAAGACGACTGTGCTACCATTTGGGGCGTCTTCAGAAAAATAGGCTACCACATATTGTAGTAATCAGGTCGCCAGCCTCAAAGGCACTGTTAGGAGAACCCCTATAGAACGGTCGCTTGGCTCGAGCGCTCGCGCGGGCGAGAAGTCGAGTATTGCGAGTTGATGAATGATCCTGGCAGTGTTCAAGAACCTATTGAAATGCGAACGTGAAGTTTTGTGCGAGCGGCACGCTTGTGTGAGCGCGCCGTTTGCCCGGTCGCTCACCTGTTGCTCGATTGCTTGCAGGAGGCACGAATAATGGCGTTGGACCAACGTAGGGGGATCCAAAGCGGATCCATAGTCTTTGATGACGAGCAGCCCACCGGCGGGGCGAACATAAAAGTCATCGGTATCGGCGGGGGTGGGGGCAACGCGATCAATCGAATGATCGAGGCTGGAATCTCGGGGGTCCAGTTCCTGGTTGCCAACACCGATCTCCAATCTCTAAAGGCCTCTCAGTCATCCGTAAAACTCCAGATCGGTGAAAAGCTGACCCGCGGACTTGGCGTCGGCGGTGATCCGGAGAAAGGGCGACAATCGGCCCTCGAAGATACGGAGAAGATTATCGAGGTGCTCGAGGGAGCGGACATGGTCTTCATAACCGCGGGTCTTGGCGGCGGAACGGGGACTGGAGCCGGCCCTATCATTGCGAGTCTGGCGACCGAGTTAGGGGCTCTTACCGTCGCGGTCGTGACCAAGCCGTTTCGATTTGAAGGCCGCCGGCGCCAGCGTCAGGCCGAACAGGGGCTGAACGAACTGCGCGAATGTGTGGATACCGTCATAACTATTCCGAATGAGCGGCTGCTCAATGCGGTACCTAAAGGCACACGTTTTCATGAATCGTTTCGATTGGTGGACGACGTGTTGCTTCAAGCGGTGCAGGGCATCTCCGACATCATCACTGTTCCGGGATTGATCAATGTCGACTTCGCCGATGTGAGGGCAATCATGGAGGGAATGGGCATGGCCCTCATGGGAACTGGGACCGCGACCGGCGACAATCGGGCAATGGAAGCGACGCAACGCGCGATCTCGAGTCCGCTCCTCGAGGAAGCTTCGATCGAAGGAGCGAAAGGGCTGCTGGTTAACGTGAGCGGGGGCGCGGACCTGACGTTGTTCGAAGTCAACGAAGCGATGTCCATAATTCACGACGCGGCCGATCCCGATGCGAATATCATTTTCGGCGCCGTCCTCGACGAGCGGCTTACTAACGAGATGAAGATCACTGTTATTGCAACCGGCTTCGATAAGGCCGCGGCGATGGCTGAACCGTCGCGTCCATTTGTGGTTCCGCAAACCGCCGCCGCTGAGGCTCGCGTTACGGGGCCGCTCGGCGCGCCTGACACGTTGCGTCGGGAAGATATCAATGTTCCTGCGTTCATACGCAAGAAGGCCGATTGATCGAACCTGACCCAAACTAGCTTTTGGGGCATCGACCATCCTCCGTGCTACCGGGCCGCGGCAAACCAGCAGCGGCCCTTTTTTCGTAAACAGTCCGACAGAAACATCAATTGGTTGGTGGTGTTCGGTTATTGGGTTGCTGACTTGTAACGTGTGGTCAGTCCTTCGCGTGCTTTGCGGTCCTTTGCGCCTTTGCGTTGAGTATTGGGCCTTACTCCTTCAATACCCAATACTCAACGCAAAGGCGCAAAGGACCGCAAGGCACGCGAAGGACTGACCGGACAGAAACGTCAATCGGTTTGAGTTTTCAACTCTCGCTTTCTAGAATGTCACCAGTGTTCAAATTCCATCGGAGGATCAGTGCGCTGTACTGACAACCCTGAAGTCGTGACTGAGCGCGGTGCTTCAATTTGCCATTCACTTCCTGAGACATACCTTTGACCAGTCTTCCGCAGTGTCCTGGCGGACGGCGCAGAGTACTCGAGCAAGCTGGGGAGTTGTATGCGAACGGTTGACGAACTAGACGTAGGCTACGCTCAGATCGACCTGCCGAAGTTAGAACCCAGGGTCGGGGTTCTTCAGAACCTCGAGCGGCGGAAGCTGCTGATTGTGGTGATCGCGGTAGTCGTCGGATTCGGCGCTCGCGTTTATCGGTTGGATGCGGCGGGCTTTGCGGAAGACGAGGCAAACAAGATATTCGCCATTCGTTGTTATGAGCAGGGAGACTTGACCGCCAACGCCGAGCACCCGATGGTGATGAAGCTGCTCTGCTATGCGTCGATGCGCGGAGCAAGCGCATGGAATCGCGCGGCGGGAAACGATCTTCACCTCTCGCTGTCGGACGAAGCAGCCTTGCGACTTCCGAACGCCGCTTTCGGGGCGCTCACCGTTATTCCGCTATTCCTGCTAACTACCGGGTTGCTGGGATTCAGGGTGGGGTTGATTACATCAGTTCTTTGGGCCCTTGGTCTGGATGCGATCTGGTTCAGCCGGACGGCAAAGGAAGACACCCTGCTGGTCTTCTTCATGTTTTGCGGCTTTTATCTCTACCATCGAGCGAAGCAGGTCGCCGCCTCGGAGTTTGCTGAGAGGGAGCGCCTTTATGCGCTCGCGGGAGCCGCATTCGGATTGATGATGGCTTCGAAGTACTTTCCGCACTACTTCGGGTTGAATGCATTGTTTTACACGCTCGTGGGATACGACCGGCGCAACAACCAGCCGTTGACCGGGAGGATGTGGGCGAAATATTTCGGGGCGCTGCTGGCGGCGTTTGTGATATTCAATCCCGCCGCGTTTTTTCCGCAGACCTGGCGCTACCTGTGGAAGTACGTCAACGAAGAACTGCTCACGCATCACGGCTACATGGTCATGGACACGCTGTTCGTCAACGACCTGACGCAAACCCCCGGGGGAGCGCCGTGGTACTTTTACTTTCTGTTCATCGGTGTGAAGTTGCCGCTGCCGGTGCTGCTCGCGTTCGGGGCCGGGTTGGTGGAGATATTCGGAAGACGCGGAGACTATCCGTACTCGCGCGGCTATCTGTTTCTTAGAATGATGCTCGTGTTCTGGCTCGTGCCTGAAGCGCTTGTCGGATGCAAGTTCCTGCGATACTCGCTCTCGCTCATGCCGATCATCTACATCACTGCCGCGGTCGGTGTGGTTGCGATGTTCCGAGTCGCAAGTCTTGCCATCAGGAGGCTCAGAGTTGACGCGCCACTCATGAGAGCGGCGGCGGCCGCGGCCATTGCCGGCTTATTCATCATCGTTCCTTCAGCCCAGTCAATCCGCTCGGTGGCTGCTACTTATCCGAGCCTGTTCGTCAATGTGTTCGGCGGAAACCGAATCGGTTATTTCTTTCCGCACGATGAGTTTTATGATCTCGGCGCGAGAGAGAGCATTCAGTTTATTACAGCCACTGCCCCTGCCGGGGCGATGATCGCAAGCGAAATTCCGGGAGTCGTCCAGTACTATCTTGAGCGATTCAATCGGCCGGATATCCGGTCCAGAATCATTTCGCAGCCGAGTTTCACTCTGAATCAGGAACAGCCGACGTTTGTGATTCTTCAGCGTGGCCGGGTCTATTTTGAGAACATCGAGAACTTCAAATTGATCGAGAATAGTTTCCCTTTGATTCAAGCCAGTATTTACGAAGGAGCCGCCGCATCGAAGGTCTTCCGGATCGGCGATGATTAGTGCCCTGTCTCGCGGAATGAAGAGATTGATTGTCAATGCGGACGATTTTGGATTCACCGGCGGGGTAAACGCCGGGATCGTCCGCGCTTTCAAATCCGGCATTGTTACAAGCACGACGATCATGGCCAACGGCGATGCGTTTGAAGACGCCGTATCGCTGGCGCTTGCCAATCCGGGGCTTGGAGTCGGGTGTCACCTGGCGGTCGTTGGAGGACGGCCGGTCGCCGCGCCTTCCGAGATTCCCTCGCTTGTCGATCGGGACGGCGCGCTGCCCGCGACGCTCACCAAGTTGGTCATAAGAATCGCGCGCGGATATGCGTCCGCGGAAGATATCGCTCGTGAGTTTCGCGCACAGGTCCGACGCGTAGCGGACAGTGGAATAGAGATTACTCACGTCGATTCACATAAGCACTCGGCCACGCATCCTCGAGTCATGGAAGCGCTCGCGCGAGTGGCCACTGAGTTTGGGATCAAGTGCGTGCGGAATCCATTTGAAAGCATCTTCGCCGGCAGGAGGGACTCACAGCCGCGATGGGCATACGCGAAGCAGTTTGCATTGTCGGCGGCGATCGCGCCTGCCGCCATTGAGTTTACTCGCATCGCGCGCAAGCATGAGCTCAAGACGCCCGATCGTTTTTTCGGAGTCAAGCTGACCGGACTGCTGGACACTTCCGCGATAAGACGTATTATGGAAGCCTTGGGCGACGGCGCCGCTGAGTTGATGTGTCATCCGGGAATTAACGATGACGATTTGGCAAAGGCACACACTCGGTTGAGACAATCTCGCCAGCGTGAGCTCGAGGCCCTCAGTGACCCCGCGTTGCGCGCGTTTGCTCAAGAGCTGGGAATCGAATTAATCAGCTATCGGGAGCTTTAGTGGCCGTCATTACCGAAGTGGAAAATCCAACTTACTCGGTCGTTGTTCCGTTTCACAACGAGCAGGAGAGTGTGCGCGAATTGTACAGTCAACTGTCTCGAGTTGCCGCTTTCCAGCATGACCGGGTGGAATTCATATTCGTGGACGATCACAGCGCGGACTCGACCCCGCAGTTGCTGGCTGATTTGGCCCGCGCTGACGGGCGCGTGATAGTTATTCGGCTGAAGAGAAACTATGGCCAGACGGTGGCGTTGGCCGCGGGCTTCGATCACGCGGAAGGCGAGGTCATCATCTCGATGGATGGGGACCTTCAGCACGATCCCGCCGACATACCGAAGCTGCTTCAGGCATTCGAGGAAACGGGATGCGACATCGTAAGCGGCTGGCGCAAGAACAGGGTTGATAATTTTCTCCTGCGTCGCGCGCCGTCACGCATAGCGAACTGGCTGATGTCGAAGCTTTCGGGGGTGAACATTCACGACTTCGGAACGACCTTCAAAATCTATCGCAAGGATACAATCAAGCAGATCAAGCTCTACGGCGAGATGCACAGATTTATTCCCGCGCTCGCGTCGTGGAACGGCGCGACTATCGTAGAGGTGCCGATTACGAACATCGAGCGGCCGGGCGGGCGTTCGCATTACGGCTTGTCGCGCACGATTAGAGTGTTGTTCGATTTGCTTACGATTCGATTTCTGCTGAAGTATGTAACCCGGCCCTTGCACTTCTTCGGCCCGATCGGTCTCCTCGCTACGGTTATCGGTCTGTCGATCAATCTCTGGCTGATCGTTGACAAGGCATTGAACGGGACAGCCTTGTTCGATAAGCACGGCCCGTTGATGTTGATGGGCGCGGTTCTGATCCTGGCCGGAGTTCAGTTGATCTCATCCGGGTTGATCGGAGAGATGCTGAGCCGAACATATTTTGAATCGCAGGGAAAGCCTATCTACTCGATTGAAAAAATCATCACCGGCAAGACGGCTCCAACCGCGCGTTAGTAGAGTGAACCAAAGAAATTCGCTAGTCCTGTAAGGGCGGTCCTCCGTAGAACCGCCCGGCGCCGCGAGCTTTGCGGTACTTTGCGAGCTTTGCGCAAGGAATCCAGTCGAGAAATACGTTGAACGCAAAGTTCGCAAAGTACCGCAAAGCTCGCAAAGATTTGCAGAGACGCAAACGTCTGCTAGCCGCGACGATGGTGACGTCTCCACGATCGCTTCTTGTGCACGTGATAAGCTCCGCCTCCAGCCGCTCCTGCGCCGGCGCCGATGATTGCGCCCTTTCTTCCGCCGATCAGACCGCCTGCGCCCGCGCCGATCGCCGCGCCGATCCCAACGCGCTTAGCCGCTTTGCCTTTACCCGCTTCAGGGTTGTGGCGGCGACGGTGTCTATAGGCGTTTGCCGGCGGAGCGAGCGTCGCAATCAACACGAACACCGCGAGAACCAAAGTGATCAATCGCGGTCCCAGAACTCTTAGCTTCTGCATGTTTCTCTCCTCCCAATCAACAGCGTCACACGGGTATGCTATAACGAACGCGCAATGTCCGACAAACTTCAGTTTGTCGTCTTGCAGATCTATCTCGACAAACTGAAGTTTGTCCGGACTTTTCAGTTTGTCGGACTCTTCAGTTCATCGAGCGCCGAACCCAGACGCTCAAGCCCGCGTTCGAGCATTTCAGAATCGCAACCAATCCCGATGCGAATGTGATCCGGCATCTCAAAATACTTTCCATGCACGACTGAAGTCTCGTATTTCCGGCGAAGCAGCGAGCACAATTCATCGACCGTGCCTCGCTTGACTCTTGGAAACACAACCGTTCCGAAGGGTGGCCTGACGGTTTCTAGGTTGGCACACGTATCCAGGAACTGATCAAGCACGACGCGATTCCTGTTAAGCAGCGAGCGTGCTCGATCTTTGATCGCGTCAAGATTCGCGAGGGCGATCACGCTCAGCCGTTCGGCGGAATGAGCCGGGATGTTTCCAAATAGATCATTGAGTCGCCATATTCTTCGGGCAAGCTCGGCGTCCGCGACTATCCACCCGCAGCGCAGGCCGCTCAAACCGTAGGCCTTAGTCAGACTGCTCGTAGTTACAAACTGGCTACCAAGGGGAAACGCGTAAGGCCGAGCCTCGTCGAACAGAGCTTCAAGATAGACTTCGTCGACCATCACTCGGGCTCCAACCCGCCGCGCGATTTCTCCAACCTCTCTGAGCGTGTCGGTATCAACAAGCGCACTCGAGGGGTTGTGCATATTCGTCATCACGATTAGCCGAGTACGACTCGTTACAGATCGCTCGAGTATACCGGGATCGACGCGAAAATCATCTTCAAACCGCCGTTCGAATCTCTTCACTTCGGCGCCCAGGTAACGGGCAATCGAGACCAGAGGATCGTACGCAGGCTGCTCGATTACGACTTCATCGCCAGGATCGAGGATGGTAGCCATCACGAGATAATTCGCCATCGAGGTCCCGATAGCCGCCACGATGTTGTCTGTGTCGACGCCACACTTTGCTGCCAGCGCTCGCTGAAGCGGCTCGTATCCGTACCAGCTCGGCCCGCTCAACTCGATATCTTCAAGCGTGGCCGGCAACTCGGCCATCGGGTAATTCATAACTCCGCTCGTTGCGAGGTTGAACGTCGCTTGCGAGCGGGTCTTTGCCCACTCGATGTACCCGGAAGCTTTAACACGAGTTTCCATAGCGCCCTAAGTTTGGGCTCCCCTCCATCGCCAGCAAAAATAAACCGGTATTCCCGCAAGCAGGATCACAAGCCCAATCGCGCTGTGAAGCGGGTCTTTGTAGACAGCGCTGGCGGCGACAAGCCATTCGGCCGCAATGAACAGCACGATCACAACCGCGCTGACCTTGAAGGCGCGAGCCGCACCGGAGCCGTCACCGGCTCGTGCTGCCTGCTTGCGAAGCGCGAATAGGCAAACCGCAGTGATGCCGAAAAAGAGTGAGTCGATTGAGACCACGTAGTTGAGGATCTGTTCATACTTCCCGGAGAGCGCGACGATAATCGCAAGCGCGCCCTGTAGAACTATCGCCACGACAGGCGCGTGCGTCTTTGGATGAAGCCAGGCAACGCGTTTGAAGAACAGTCCGTCGCTCGCCATCGCAAAATACACTCGCGGCGCAGTCAGTATCGACTGACTCAGGAATCCCAGCGTTGAAATAGCGATCCCGATCGCAATCAGGCGAGCGCCTCTTTCACCGAGCGCCATTCGCATGACTTCAGAAGCCGGAGTGGTCGTCGCCGCAAGACCGTTCACGCCAAGCACTCGCACGCAAACGAAGTTCACCGACAGATAAAGCACGACGACGCCGATCACTCCGATGATCAAGGCTCGCGGCAGGTTCTTGCGCGGTTCGCGGATCTCGCCGGCGACGAAGCTCGCCGTTTGCCAGCCTCCGTAGGCGAACAACACCGGTACAAGCGCCGCTCCAAAAGCGGTGATCGCGGACCATTGATCCAGGATAACTGGCTGGCTTTGGCCGGCCGGTTGCGGACGCGTTTCCGCTGTGAGACCGAATGCGATCAGCGCGACGATGGCGGCAATCTTCAACACCATCAGCACGCTCTGCAATGCGCTTCCGGCGCGAACTCCGAGACAGTTGATAACAGTCAAAATGGCGAGCGCTCCGGCGGCGAGCGCCCGGTCACTGACTCCGAGATGAGACAATTCGATGAAGTAGCGAGCAAACGTCACCGCGACTGCCGCCATACCACCGCTCTGAACTACGAGCAGCAGAGTCCAGCCGTAAATGAACGCGAGCCCCGGATGAAGAGCCTCGCGAATGTAAGCGTACTGGCCTCCAACCTGCGGCCTGAGCGCGGCAAGTTCCGCGTAGATGAAAGCTCCCGCAAGCGCAATCAATCCGCCAACCGCCCACGCGCCGAGGATGAGCAACGGTGTATGAACGACGCCGGCGACGACATGCGGGTTCATGAAGATGCCCGACCCGATGATGCCGCCCATCACAATCATCGTTGCGTCGAACGGCCCGAGTCGTCGCGCGAGCCCTGAGGCTTCGCCGGCGGCGGTGGAATGACTTGGTACTTGTCGGTTCATTCTGATGTACGGCAGGTTGCTACTTGTAACGTGTGGCCAGTCCTTCGCGTGCTTCGCGGTCCTTTGCGTCTTTGCGCTGAGTATTGAGTGTCGTTCAATACTCAACGCAAAGACGCAAAGGACCGCAAAGCACGCGAAGCTTAAACTGTTCGCGATGAAGAGCTGGAAGAAGACCTTGATGCCGTCGTGTGTAATCGCTCTCTCATTCGCATTTGCCACTTCGTTCGAGGCACGTCTTCTTCCTCGAACTGGCTGAGCGCTTCCTTAAGCGTTTCGCCGCCGAGTTGCCGGGTCTTCAAATAAAGAAGGGCCGTCATCGTAGCAATCAGCGGGACGATTACCGCGCTTAGGATCGCCACGATTATTGAGGTTATGCGCCCCGCCAGCATCGGAGCGTTTTCGGCTTTCGCCAGCTTCAGCCCAGCGCCCAGCCCTCCGGCCACGACCGCGGATAGGCAGACGGGTATCGCCCATTGGGCCAGCATGATCATGATCACCGTGAATCTCGATCGCTTCACAAGCGCTTTTGAACGCTTCAACGCGGCGCGGCCCTTCAGCCCTTCCATCATCACTACGGGCACCGCCAGCGATTGGTTGATGAACATGATTATGCCTGGAATTACCAGCAACATGCCGAGGAAGGCACGGATAGAAGCAATGGCAATCGTGATCAGCAGCGACTTCAGTCTCCTTCTAACCGCGGCATATGCGGTGCGCAGCTCCAGCGGCCGCAGCGGCGCAAGGAAATTCTGCGTGACCAGCCGAATCGTTACTCCGACAATCACCGCGTTGACGAGGAAGTTGACGAAGAACGTGAGAATCGACAGCACGATTTCGATTGCGCTGCCCGGCGTCGAGGATAGCTTGACGCGGCCTCCGGTCGTGCCGGGGGTAGTCGTGATCACTACACCACTATCCGGCTTCGGCGCAGTGGTTCCGCTCGAATTCATCACGCCGCTAATCAGAAGAGCGATGTGCAATGCAATCAACGGGAGGTACATCAATAGCGTCGCGCGGAAGAACTTTGGAAAATGCTCCGCGTACAGCGCGAAGGCTCGCCGCAACAAAGCTCCGGTTCCTTCGGCGTTGGCGCGAAGCGCGCTGGCGAAGCCTGCGGCGGTGGCCGGGCGCTCCACGGGATTCTTTGCAAGCGCCGACATCACCAACGTCGCCATCCTCTTGCGAATCTTGCGTCGTTTTTCCCTTAGCTGCGGAGGCGGCGCTTCGATGTGAAGCCGCATAACTTCCGGAGCAGTCCCGGTAAATGGCGGCGCGCCCGCCAGCATCTGATACGCGATCACTCCGATGCTGTAGATGTCGGTGCGCCAGTCAAGCTGATCGCTTCGGCATTGCTCCGGCGACATGTACAGCGGCGTGCCGAGAATCGAACCCACGCGCGTGAGCCCGTCGGCCGGCACAGTTTGGCGCGGCAAGTTCTCAGCGGTCGTGTGATCGAGCATACGCGTCTGCGCTTCGTCGGTGGCAGGCGCGGGTTGTACTCGCGTCGCCGCTTCAGATGCTGATTGCTCGGGTGGGAGGATCCGCGTTGCCGCCTCGTTATCCATCGAAGCGCGGCCTTCCGCCGGCTCGACAAGAATTTGGGTCGTGTCTTCTGCGATTGGCGCAGGCTGGAGCCGGGTTGCTGCTTCCGAACCTTCCGCGATCCGCGCGTGAGTCTTGCCTTCCGAGACCTGCGTGTTGCGCTGATCCGTTGCAACCGTCGGCAAACCGCGCGGAACTTTCAGCGAGTTCGAGGTTGGAGACGATGAGGTCCCTCTTGGTTCGTTAACGGGAATCTCGCCGAGCTTTGCAAGACCGAAGTCAAGCACCTTAACCGTGTATCCGCCGCGGCGATTGGGTTCAAGCCAGATATTGTCGGGCTTCAAGTCACGATGAATGATTCCTTGCTGATGAGCTTCGTCGACCGCCGAACAGGTTTGGTCGATGATGTCGAGCACCCAATCGATCGGAAGCTGAGACTCTTCGGCGAGCACATCTGCGAGGGTGCAGCCGTCCAGGTACTCCATCACCAGATAAGCGATTCGTTCGCCTTCCACGCGAGCGAACCCGAAATCAGTGACATTGACGACATTGGGATGAAGCAATCGCCCGGCCGCCTTGGCCTCGCGCCTGAAGCGCTCGACGAATTCATCGTTCATCATGAATTGCGGGGTTATGACTTTGACCGCGACCGGCCGATCTGTCCCGAGGTGAGTGGCAAGATAGACCGCCCCCATCCCGCCCCTACCGAGCTCCTTCTCGATGCGGTATTTCTCGTCGAGCACTTCGCCGGTGAGTTCCGTTACTCCCATCAATTCCTCACGTCTGACTGCCGGATCTGATCTCTCGCGATTCAGAGCACCGGAACCGCGCTGACCAAAAGTTCCTCTATGTGATAACGGATAGGCATGAACGCGGCCAATGATATTGACCGGTATCGAACACGTCAAGATAAGGCGCCGCTCATGGTGAGTCCAGGGTGTGATTAATAATGGGACTTGAGCCGGGAACCGCCCGCGACTCCAACAGCTCGAACCATACTGAGCGTTTTGCTTAGCGGCCTCACGTGTTGAGACAAGTGGAGATTTCTTTGCGAGCTTTGCTTTGCGTCTTTGCGTTGCGTATTCCCAGCCCCGTGAAAAATTCTCAGCGCAAAGGACCGCAAAGCTCGCAATAATCAACCGCCGAGGACGCGGAGGACTACCAAGATCACTCCGCCGGCTGCCCGGAGCCGTCGTAAGGCCCATCGTGGGAATGGTTCCCACTGCGCGTAGCCCGGAAAATGAAGCCGGCCAAACGCGGCGCGCGAGTCAATACGCCGGCGAAAAGGCTGGCCGTCCGAGGCGAAAACGCAGCCACCCGAAGTAAACCAGCGGTCTTCATCCGTTGGTCGAGTTCGCTCTCATAACGTTGCGCGTAGCGCGCCAGTACCTCATCGACAATCGAGCCGGCTCGCGAGCCATTGCCGATTGCGATCGCGGTTGAAAGTGGAGGAACAGCCGCGTCTCCTCCAACCGCCGCGTTACTTTCAACCGACGCGCCACTGGACAAGGTCAGTGTCTCGCAGATCGCTTCCGACGCCATTTCTCCGGTGCGTAGCGCTATCTGAATTCCAGTGCCGGTGAACGGGTCAATCATCCCGGAAGCATCACCAATCGCAAGGATGCCGTTGCGGGCGAGACGCCGGCGCCCAAAAGTGAGCGGACCGGCGCTATACCATTTGCCGGCGACCCTGGCGTCTCGCAAGCGTTCGCGCGCGAGTCTGTTGTTCATCAAGCTGGTTTCGATAACTCTCGCCGGATCTCCACCCGCGGTTTTCAGCGTGCGTTCGTCGACTATGAAACAGAGATTCACCAGATCATCCTCGACGCGCGCGAGACCTCCGTAGCCTTCGGGAAAGAAGAACATCTCTACTGACGCGTCGACGGGTTCGACGCCCGTGAGATGGGCCTTCAGCGCATAGAGCCGAGAGCCGCGGCGGCCGGCGACGCGTTCGCGTTTGCCTAACATAAGGCGCGAGTTTCGGCCCGAGGCATCGATTATGAATCGAGCCTTAAAGCTGACTTGTTTTCCGTCCGCGAGTGACAGCGCTTCGACGCCGCTGGGAAGTGCGTTTTCATACAAACAGCATTTCACCGCGAATCCTTCCAGGCATTCGGCCCCGGCTTCACGGGCGCGGTCGATGAGGATTTGATCAAAGCGTGCGCGGCTCAAGCTCATTGCCCAGGGCGCACCGCTCGATATTGCGGAGATGTGAGTCTGAACAGACTTGCCGCTCGAAGTATTGAGACTGACGCGCGTGAGCCTCTGCGCTCCGGCTGCGAGCATTCGATCCATCACTCCAAATCTTTCGAGTGACGGAAAACACTCCGGTGTAATGAATTCGCCGCAGAGTTTTCCGCGCGGCATTCGTTTCTCTTCGAGGAGTAATACGCAAGCGCCGCGCTGGGCCAGGGAGATCGCGGCAGAAGAGCCTGCTGGTCCGCCGCCGATGATAATTGCGTCGTAAGGCATTAGTACGTGGTCCGTAGTCAGTAGTCCGTAGTCAGTGGTCAGTGGTCAGTGGTCAGTGGTCAGTGGTCCGTAGTCAGTGGTCAGTGGTCAGTGGTCAGTGGTCAGTGGTCAGTGGTAAGTAGTCAGTGGGTCAGTAGTCAGTAGTCAGTAGTCAGTGAGTCAGTGGTCGGTGATCAATGTTCAGTAGTCCGTAGCCTGTGACCTCGCGCTGAACTGACAGGTGCGGAAATCCGGATAACGAGCTAACCACGGACCGACCACTGACTGACCACTGACTGACCACTGACCGACCACTGACTGACCACTGACCACTGACCGACCACTGACTGACCACTGACCACTGACCACTAACCACTAACCACTAACCACTAACCACTAACCACTGACCACTGACCACTGACCACTGACTACTGACTACTGACTACGGACGACCAGCGATAACCGGTATGGAAACGATCGCCTCACCTGAATATTGTTCAGACCCGCACGTTTTGCGAGGTCCTTCATCTCGTCAGGTGTGAATCCTCTTAGCACCGATACCGGAGCGTCATTCCTCGTCAGAAAGCTCCAGGCCAACACTGGTCCCAGGATGCGAGTGAAATAGTAGGGCACCAGATTTCGGACGAGATCGTTTACGATCACCGCTCGTTTGGCGATTCGCCCGAAGTCCGCAAGGAGACGCACGACGTCTTCATCGCGAAAGTGATGAAGGAAGAGCGACGCGGTGACGAAATCAAAACTGTTATCCGCAAACGGCAGCTTCAACGAATCGGCTTGCACAAGGTGTATGTCGGCGCTGACGTTCAGCCGCGCGCGCGAAACTCTGAGATTGCGTTCACTGATGTCGACCGCCGCTATAAAGGACTCGAGGCCGCGCCTGCGGCAGTCGTCGGCCACAGCCATCGGAATGTCGGCCGAGCCAGTGCCCACGTCCAGCAGCGAGATTTCCTTTGCGCTTGCATCTGGGCTCACATCGGGGAGACACGATGCGAGCGCCCGTAAGATGACTTTGCGCCCACCAAGGAAGCGGTTGATCCGGCGAAGGTCGGACAGACTGTGTGCAACGTCCTTGTCGCTGCCTTCTCCGGCATCGAGCATTTCCTCTTCATAAATTCGTTTTGGTGTCAGCATACTTTCGAATTCACGTTTCGCGCAGTGATGATATCCAAATTGATTGGTTACGTTAAGCTCGCTCGGATTGAGGTAGCGGTGCTTGATCGCAGGAGAGCAGTCCTCCGCGCGCTCGGCGTCCTCAGCGGTTGGTCCCTCCATCGTTCAGGAAAACCGCGGTGGACGCCGAGGACGCGGAGAGCAAAGCGATTGTGAGCCGGCAAGGCATTGTGCGTTCGCTTGACTGTCGCCTGTGCAATCAATAGAATCGCGTTGCTCAGAGGGGATGGTTGGATTGTAAGGTTTCCTCCTGTTTCAGTTTCCGATTTTGGCCAAATTTCGCAGGCAACGGCAGGGCCCCTTCTAGAAGGGATTTGATGGCGACAAGAGAAGTTTCAAGCCATCGCATCGAGGACGCGGTCGCTGCAGGTCAGGTTGCACTCGACGAGAGCCGGTTCGAGACCGCGGCTACGAGCTTCAGGTCTGCCCTGCGCTGGGGCCCGCGCTCAAACGATGAAGAGGCGGAGATTCGATGCCTGTTGAGCATCGCCCTCGAAAAGCGCGGACTGAGTCGCGAGCAGCTTGAAGCCGTATCGAAATACGAAAAGCCGGCCGACTTCGCCCGTCTGTCCGAAGTATCCCAGATGTCTGTACTGATCAGGCTGGGATGGGGGCACTGCTTCGAAAACGACATCCCTCGCTCGATCGCTTTTTTCAACCAGGCGCTCCAGATAGCGCGTAAGACAAGTGAACACGCTCTCATTGGCGAATGTTATTTTGGCATGGGCCGGGCCTACAGCGTGTTCTCCGAGCTTCGCATCGCGCGCGATCACTACACTTCGGCGTTGGAGCACTATCGCCATGTAGGCAACTGGTCAAAGCTTGCCGAGTCTTACATAAACATCGGCTACATCAACGCTCGCGAAGGTGATTTTCGCAACGCGCTTTATTCCACAAAACAAGCCCTGGCAATCATAGGAGCCAGAGACGAGCCTGACCTCTTGGGGCGCGCCCATTGGTACCTCGCGATCATCTATGACAACCTCGGCGAAATCAGCAAGGCCCTGACTTCGTATGAGAAGTCGATCGAGAACTTTCGCCGCGTAGACAATCCCGTTTATCTCGCGATCAACGAGAACAACTATGCGATGCAACTCATCAGGCTTGGTGAGTGGGTGCACGCGGAGCAGCTTGCGAGATCAGCCATAGAGACGCTCGGAAAAGCGAAGAGCGTTACGGTGCACGGTGGCGCTCACGACACACTTGCCCAGGTTTGCCTGTTGATGGGGAGGTTCGATGAAGCCGACCGTCTTCTCGAGAAATCGCTTGAGATCCTGACTTCAATAAAGGTTGGGGAGTGGGCTGAAACCAGCACGCAGATGACGATAGGGCGGAGCTTTCTTGCAAAGGGCACTCCCGAGCTGGCGATAGGTCCTCTCGAACGCGCGGTCGATATCGCAACCCGGCGCGGCGAGCAGCACGATCTTCCCGAGGCCCGGCTATGGCTTGCAGAGGCGTTTCTTCAGACCAGGCGCCTGGAAGAAGCCCGAGACCTTGTAGAGACCGTGCGCTCTTTCCTCCGCGAAGCGCCGAACCTCTTGATATGGGGATTGATGATGCGGATGGCGGCCAAGGTCGAGTCCGCCGATGGTCATCTGGCGGCGGCAATTCAGTCGCTTGGGCAGAGCACGTCCATCTATACCCTTCGGCGTAATCCGTATCACTGCGCGGTCAATCAGATGCTGCTTGCTGAGTTGCTGGAGAAACGCGGCGATGTCAGCCGCGCACTCGGAGAAGCGGGGGCAGCGCTCGAGGTCTTCGACAAGCTTGGAGCGGCGGTGGATGCGCGAAACGCCAGAGCTTATCTCAAGGTCCTCGAGGAGAAGACTCAGAGTGCGAGCACATTGGACCCTGCAGTTTCACCGGTAGAGATCCGGACGGCTGACCGGCGCCGGCCTGTTGCGGACGGACTCGCGTCAGCGGTCGACGGGTTCATAGCGCAACGGCTCGTGCAGGCGTCGGCCTCGCGAGATCTCCTGCTTTATGAGGTTGCGTCGATATTGAAGGAACAATCGTCGAGCCGCGGCGTGCTGGTCGCGGAGATACCAAACGACGAGACCGGAGGCCGGGACGCGTCGAAGTTGCGAGTCGTAGCGTCCGTCGGTCTCGATGAGGCCGAGCAAGGCGAAAGGCTTGAGTTCCTTCGGGGGCTGCCGCCCGAACAATACGAAAGTAAGTTCGTCTACAAACTTATTGACAACCAGCAGGCGAACTATTTGCTGAACATCGCCGATCCGAAGGCAGAGCGCTACCTTTCGGGCACCGTCAATCTGAAACCGCTTCTGTATATTGTCGAGCAAGGGCTCGAGACCGAAGTGCTCAAGCGCAAGAATCGGCGCACACAGGTGTTCGATCCCGCGCGATTGCTCGCCCAGGTTGAACTTCCCGGCTTCATCTGCGCGAGCCGGGCGATGAGCCACGTGCTCGAGCAGATTCACAAGATTCGCTCGTCCGACGTGACGGTGCTCATCACCGGAGAATCAGGCACCGGTAAGGAGTTGATCGCGAGAGCGGTGCATGCCGGAAGCTCGCGCCGCACTAACGTCTTTCTTCCTTTTAACTGTTCGGCCGCGCCGCACGACATGATCGAGAGCCAGCTATTCGGCTTTCGAAGAGGGGCATTCACCGGCGCTGTTTCCAATAGCGAGGGAATCATCCGCGCCGCCGAACACGGCACTTTGTTTCTGGATGAAATCGGCGATATGCCGCTGTCGCTTCAGCCAAAGCTTTTGCGCTTTTTGCAAGAAGGTGAGATTCATCCCATTGGCGAAAGCCAGCCGCAACGCGTCGATGTGCGTGTGCTCGCCGCGACCAACGCCGAACTCGAGCGAGCGGTGTCCGAGGGGAGATTCCGCGAAGACCTGTTTCACAGGCTGAACGTCATCAGAGTCGAGGTCCCTCCCCTGAGAAAACGGCGTGAAGAGATCCCGGCGCTTATTAATCACTACCTGAATCTTTATCAACAGGAATCGGCAAAAAGGGAGATCAGGCTTTCGGAGGAGACCGTCGACCTGATGGTTGTTTATGACTGGCCGGGAAATGTCAGACAGTTGTGCAATGAGGTACGCAGGCTTGTGACCTACAGCGAGTCGGGGACCATCGTCACTCCGGAGAGTCTGTCTTCCGAGATCGTGCGCGCCAGCCGCAGCCTTGAATCGGCGCCGACCGCCCACGGCCGGCCTCCTGAGGCGATTCCGATGAGCGCGGACTCGGCGACGATTGCCGAAGCGGTAGAGGAGCTTGAACGCCGGATGATTCAAGCCGCGCTCAGCCGCAGTTCCGGGAACATCGCGCGCGCGGCCAAGGAATTGGGTCTCTCGCGCAAGGGTCTTTACTTGAAGATGGACCGGCTCAACTTCGGCAACTAACCATTATCCTCATAGGACAAAAAGCCATCTTTGAGACCCCTTGACCTCCAGCGCGTGCGGCAGTTCCCGCTCTGGCAGCCAGTCACGGTGCGTGACTTCCGATTGCTTTGGTTCGGACAGGGCGTCTCGCTCTTCGGCGATCAGTTTTATCTGGTTGCCTTGCCGTGGCTCACGCTGCAGTTGACCGGTTCGGCGCTTGCTCTTGGCACGGTGCTGATGGTTGCCGGGGGTGCGCGCGCGGTCTTTCAGCTTCTGGGTGGCGCGCTGAGCGATCGCTTTTCGCCGCGAACGTTGATGCTTGTATCGAACATGGTGCGCGCGGTCGTGACCGCCGCGATAACGGCGATTGTATTCACCGGCGTCACCAGGCTCTGGCATCTCTATCTTTTGTCGCTGGTATTTGGACTCGTCGATGCCTTCTTCTTTCCCGCCTACATGTCGATCGTCCCGAAGCTGATAGCGAACGACTACCTCCCCGCGGGTAATGCGTTGTTGCGCGGCACTGCGCGTTTCATGGCGCTGGTAGGTCCCGCGACCGCTGGTGTAATCATCTCCACACAGAGTCTTGGGATGGCGTTTGCGATTGATACCGCGACTTTTGTTTTTGCGGCGGCTTCGATCTTGTTGATGAAAAGGCAAGCCGTCCATCCAGGTTCCGAGGAACCCACGGTTGATGAAAAGACGGGACGCCCGGGATTGTTTCGATCCATCAAAGAGGGACTGGTCTATGCCTGGAAGCATCCGTTGATTCGGGCGCTGCTGTTCTTCATAGCCGCCATAGAGTTCTCGTTCACCGGTCCGTCTTCGGTAGGTTTGGCAGCCCTTGCAAAGCAGCGCTTTGCGTTTGACGGAGGCGCGACCTCGCTGGGATGGATGATGTCCTCGTTTGGCGGAGGAATGCTGATAGGAATGCTGGTCGCCGGCTCGATAAAGGTCGCCCGCCGTCAGGGAAGAGTAGTGATTGGAGTCACATTTGTTTTCGGCCTCGGGCTGGCGCTATTGGGCTTTGCCACAAATCTTGTCTGGGCGTGTTCGACGCTTGCTTGCATCGGTCTTGGGGGAGGACTCGCCAACATAATCATATTGGCGCTGGTGCAATCAAATACCGACAGGCGAATGCTGGGACGAGTAATGGGATTGATGATGTTTGGAATGTCGCTGCTTGAGCCCTTGTCCTTCGCGCTCGCCGGGGTTATGGCGGACGTGAACCTGACCGTACTGTTCGCTGCGAGCGGCGCAATCATATTGGCGACCACGCTGCTCTCGCTTGGGAGCCGGGCTCTGCGTTCAACCGACTAGTCGACTGCGGTTTTGCTCCCTCAGCGTCCTCTGCGGTTTCTCGTAATCGGGGGTGGGGAATCAACCGCAGAGGACGCTGAGGACGCTGAGGTCGGCTTGGCGGCAACACACTAATACGGCACTACGCGTCTGATGAATGGCTTGACAAGACTCCTTTTGCTGAAGATAAATTGCGCTGTTTGGTTGTCGAGAAAAAGCGTGAGCGGTCAAACTGAGTTTTCGCGTTCACGGCGTAAGCGAGCGTTATGTAAGCGCGGGCCCGCAATCTGTCCACCTCTAAGTGCTATTGTTTGAAACGGGAGATTCCCATGGAGAGCTTTCTGCAGGACCTTCGATTCGGGTTTCGCACCCTGCTGAAGCATCCGGGCGTCAGCGCCGTGGCAATCATCGCGATCGCTCTGGGAACTGGCGCCAACAGCGCGATCTTCAGCGTGGTGAATGCCGTGCTGCTTCGCCCGCTGCCTTATCAAAATCCCGACGGCATTGTTTTGGTGTGGGGAAAGAACGCGACGACGTCGCGGGATGCGCTCTCCGTTCCGGACTATCTTGATTACCGCAGCCAAAACTCGGTCTTCGCCGAGATGGCGGCTTTCGCTTACGATGACTTCAATCTCAACACTGGAGACGAACCCGAGCACGTACAGGGCACGATGGTCTCCGCTAACTATTTTTCGGTGCTCGGCGCCACGCTTTCTAAAGGCGCCGCGTTTGGTCCGGAGGACGACCAGCCGGGCGCTGGCCGCATAGCCATAATCAGCAACGGTCTGTGGAAGCGCCGCTTCGGGTCGGATCCAAATCTCATAGGTCAACCGATTCTTCTAAACGGCGCCAGTTTCATCGTGACCGGCATCGCTGCGGCGAACTTTCAATCTCCCAATCCGGAGGACAATCCCCAGGTCTGGGTTCCGCTGTCGCTGGACGGCGGAGACAGGCTCCGCGTGCCTGCAAGCGTGAGCCCCGCAAGTCTGACTAATCGCAGGAGCCGCTTTCTGATCGGCATAGCGCGCCTCAAGCCGGGGGTTATCGTTAGGCAAGCTCAGTCCGACCTCGACGGAATGGCAAGCCGGCTCGAGCAACAATACAAGGACACCAACGCCGGAATAGGCGCCAGCGTTGTTTCTCTGCGCGAACACATCGTCGGGAAAATTCAGTCGGCGTTGGTAGTGTTGCTCGCCGCGGTCGGCTTCGTCTTGCTCATCGCTTGCGCGAACGTCGCGAATCTTCTACTCGCGCGGGCAGCTACGCGGCAAAAAGAAATTGCCATTCGGACGGTGATGGGCGCAGGACGGCTGCGCTTGATTCGCCAGATGCTGACCGAGAGCGTGCTGCTCGCGGTTGTAGGCAGTGCGTTTGGGTTGGCGTTCGCTTACGGGGAGATAAAGCTTCTTTTGAGCTTGAACCCCGCGAACATACCTCGCTTGAGCGATATCGAAATCGATGGCCGCGTACTCGGGTTCACTTTTTTGATTGCAATCTTGACCGGAATTATCTTCGGGCTTGCGCCGGCGTTGCAAGCATCGAAAACTGAATTGAACGAGGCGCTGAAGGAAGCAGCTCGTGGATCGACCGGCGGCATCAATCGTCAGCGCGTTCGGAGCCTGCTTGTTGTTTCCGAGGTTGCGTTGACAGTGCTTCTGTTGATCGGCGCCGGTCTGATGCTCAAGAGTTTTTACTCGCTGCAAAGAGTGAATCCCGGGTTCAACCCCGCCAGTACTCTGACGATGATGATTAACCTCCCGGTGTCAAAGTACGCCGACGACCATCAAGTCCAGGCATTCTTCGAGCAGGCGCTCAACCGCGTGAGCATATTGCCCGGGGTGCAAGCGGCGGGGGCGGTTACCGGACTGCCGCTTACAACCACGAGCGTAATAAGGCTTCGCTTTATCGTCGATGCGCACCCGCCGACGAGTGCTTCAGAAGTGCCGAGAGCGAATTTTCGTAGCATAAGTCACGACTATTTTCGGGCGATGGGAATTCCGCTGGTGAAAGGGCGCTATTTCACCGAACAGGATCGGGATAAGTCTCCGCCTGTAGTCATCATCAATGAGACGATGGCTAATCGCTATTGGCAGGGCGAGGACCCGATCGGTAGGCGAATGACCATACCGTCGCTCGGAGGCGTATCCCGCGAGATCGCCGGAGTCGTAGCCGACGTCAAACATTCGGGCCTGGACACTGAATCCGGCGCCGAGATGTACGTGCCTTATTTGCAGAAGCCGTTTAATTTCATGGCGCTCGTTATACGAACTACTTCGGAACCCTTGAGTTTGACTGGAGCGGTGCGGAGCGAAATCCAGGCGGTCGATAAGAGCCAGCCGGTCTACGACGTCAAGACCATGCAGCAGGTGGTTGGCGATTCGGTTTCGCAGCCGCGCCTGTACACGCTGCTGCTTGGAATCTTTGGGGCACTGGCGCTCACGCTGGCTGCGGTAGGAATCTACGGCGTGATGAATTATTCGGTGGTGCAGCGCCGGCACGAAATCGGTATCCGCATGGCCCTGGGGGCACAGCGCGGTGATATTTTGAAGATGGTGGTGGGGCAGGGAATGCTGCTGGCTCTGATCGGCATCGCTACTGGTTTGACGGCCGCGCTGATCCTGACTCGAGTGATGGAGACCCTGCTCTTCGGTGTAAGCGCCAGAGATTTGTGGACATTCGTGCTTATTCCGTTTGTCCTGGCAGCCTTCGCGTTTGTATCCAGCTACATTCCCGCCAGAAAAGCTACACGGGTGGATCCGATGATCGCACTGCGATATGAATAGGCCGGGCTGCGAAGGATGGTCAGCCTTCGAAAGCTTGTGTAGCAGGTTCACACATGTGAAGCAGCTACACACTCCCTGTAACGCCTTGTTAATCGGTAGGGTTACCTCTGATCCCCGGCTTTGTGGGTACCTGGTTCACACTTCGAGGCGCGCTCGTAACGAAGCCGAAACTCACTAAGTGTTGATTCTGCGTAACCGACTCGTGCTGTCCTAATCGGTTTGTACTGGTACGCGCATTGCCCAACATACCGGCGTAACGAGCAGACAAAAGCTCGAATGAAAGACCAAGACAGTAAGGAGATTGCCATGAGTAAGACAATGAGAGGCGTGAAATGCGAGGGGGTTCTGTTAGGCGACGGAGTGTTGTTGGGTGACGGCGTATTGTTGGGTGACTGAACTTGCCAATAGGTGGCAGCTTCGTCGCGATGCCCCGAAGTTTGCTAGTCAGTTGACAGACGCGGAAACAAGAAGAACCGTGCTTCTGGCTCCCAACGCGGCAGAGTTTCCGCAAAAACAAGAAAGGGAGACTTCAAATGGTCAGCAACAGAATCAACCCTCGAATGGGCGTGATCTTCGATGAGATCGAAATCGAAGAAGTGATCGCGCCTCGTTCCTAGCAGCAAACAGTGGACTACAGGCTAACCTGCGCGCTTAATTCGCGTCGGTTCTAACAAAGGCCGACCGCCCGGAAGCTGCTAACAGCGTCTGGCGGTTGGTCGCATTCGGAAGCGCACTCCTTAAGCAATTCAACAGAGACAACCTCAGGCAGTTGTTTGGGACTTCGTTGCCGTCGAACCGATCAACCCATAAAACTCCGGACGCCTATCCGCCAATCGATCGATCTCATAAGATCCCGCAACGTTCACGATCTTGTTGTTGTTAGCTTCCTGAAGATCGACTTCCACAAACAAGAGCTGTTCGCTTTCACGGGAAGCCTCGGCTAGCGTGTCGCCGTTGTAATCCACCACTTTGCTGCGGCCGATAAACTGCCATCCTCGTTCCACGCCGACGCGATTCACCGCCGCGAAGTTTATGTGGTTCTCGCAAGCCCGAGAGTTGATGATGAACTCGGCCGTGCGCCACGCGCCGGTCGGCCAGTTGGTGGGAAGCACTATCAGCTCGGCTCCAAGCAGCTTGAGTGCGCGCGCGGCTTCAGGGAAACTCGCGTCGTAGCAAATGTTGACCCCGATCTTTCCAAATGGAAGCTCGATAATGTTGAACGGGCGGTCGCCGGATTTCAGAAACCGATCGACTCCGAGGAACGGAAGGTGTACCTTGCGATAGCTGCCGGCTATTCCATTTGGCCCGACGAGCATCGCCGCATTGTAAAAGTTCGATCCGTCCTTCTCGATGAACCCAACGACCGCGTAAGCGCCGGTCTTATGACAGGCTTCGGCGATCGCTTCGAACGATGGGCCGGCGATTGACTCCGCGAACGGCGTTGCTTCTTCGAGCGAGTTGAAGCAGTAGCCGGTTAAGGCGCACTCCGGGAATATCACCAGTTCGGCCGCCGCGTCTGTTGCTTCGCCAAGGCGTCGAACAATCTCACGACGGTTGGCTTCGACATCGCCAATCGTCACGTCCATCTGAACACATGCGATTTTGATTTTTCCCATAAGCCCTTCATTCAATGCCGAGCCGGCGGCTCAATCTTAATGTCCACTGACTACTGATCACTGATCACTGACCACTGACCACTGACCACTGACCACTTGTTTTTTGGCGGAGGCGTGTGGGAATCGAACCCACCCAGGCCGCCTCTCGGCAACCCGCAACGGGTTTGAAGCCCGCGAGAACCACCAGGCCCCCTGCGCCTCCCCGCCGTCAGTCAAACTAACAAGGCGATCAGCATGGCGCAAGCAAGGTACGGTCATTGGTCCTTGGTCATTAGTCATTGGTCATCGGTCTGGGTAGACCAGTAACTAACGACCAATGACCAATGACCAATGACCAATGACAAATGACCAATGACCAATGATGACCAATGACAAATGACCAATGACCAATGATGACCAATGACAAATGACCAATGACCAATGATGACCAATGACTAATGACCAATGACCAATGACTAATGACCAATGCCTATGGACTACGGACTACTTTCGCATTCACTTTCTTCATAAACCGCTTCATCTCGACAGCCGCTCTAACGTGCGTACCTTCTCCGATTTTCTCGAATCCATCATGAGCTTCCACCGCAAACTTGATCGTGGTGTCGCCGACCTCGAGCACTTTGGCGCGTGTTGTAACCTTCGCTCCTACTGGCGTCGCAGCCAGATGCTTTACGTTGACGACGACTCCTACGGTGATCCAGCCCTCGGGCAGGTACTTCTGTATGGCTGCCGCAGCGGTGTTCTCGAGGTGATAAATCATAATCGGTGTGCCGTAGACTTCCGGCATGTGTTCGTGGAAGTGCGCGACCGTCATCTCTCGGGTGACTTCGATTTGCTCCGTCGCTACGGCTCCGATAGGTATATTTGCTGTCGGCTTCATGAATTCTCCTCGCTGTGAGTTTCTCGAATGAGGGTCATTCTAGCGGGCGAACGGGCTCAAATTCAAAAGACCACGTGAGCACACGCAACACCGGTGTAGCTTGAGTGCGACACCGGGCCGGCGAGCAGGTTGAGGTTCACCGTTATTATCCAACAAAGACGACGCACGAAACGTTTCGCCTTGCTGGCACGCTCGTTGCCGCTACAATAGGTCACTGTTGATCCGATAGAGAGGCGGAACTTCTTTGATCAAGCAGACCACGCTCAAAAGAGCAGTTTCGATCGCCGGTCACGGGCTTCACACCGGCGAGCCTTCAGGAATCACGCTTCATCCGGCGCCGGCCTATACCGGATACGTGTTTCGGCGAACGGACCTTAACAACTTCGAGATTCCGGCCGCTCCTCAATACGTCGCCCGCGTCAGCTACGCCACGACTCTCATGCGCCAGGGTGTGATGATTGCCACAGTCGAACATTTGCTCGCGGCGCTTGCAGGCAGTCAAATCGACAACTGCATAATCGACGTCGATTCACTCGAGGTGCCGATAACGGATGGCAGCGCGGAGCCATTCATCGAGATGATCGAACAAACCGGGGTGGTAACGCTCGAAGCGCCGCGCCAATTCCTGCGCGTGCTAAAACACGTTGAAGTCGAGCAGGGTGATCGGAAGATGAGCATCGAACCTTCGGAGACATTCTCGATAAACTGCTCGATTGAGTTTCCGCATCCGATGATTGGCATTCAGCGTCGCGACGTGCATTTCACAAACGGTCAATTCGCAAAGCAAATCGCTCCTGCGCGCACTTTTGGGTTTCTTGACGAAGTGGAAGCGCTGCGTAATCTTGGTCTCGCTCGAGGAGGCTCGCTCGAGAACGCGATCGTGCTTACCCCCGAGGGAGGGATCCTGAATCGCGAAGGGCTTCGATTCACGGACGAATTCGTCAGGCACAAGATCATGGATATCGTGGGTGATCTCGCCTTGTTTGGAATGCAGGTGCTCGGGCGCGTCAACGCCGAGCGAACCGGGCATGGCGTGCACACCGCGCTCGTGACGCGCGTGCTGCGGGACGATTCCGCATGGGAAATCCTCGACTCCGCCAGCCTTGAAAAAGCAATCAGTTCAACCTGATAGATCACGGCTCGCGCATACCCACCTAGTGAGAGACTGTGTGAAATCCCACCAACGGTGAGAAGTGGGTCTTGATGCCTGAGATTCAACGTTTGTCATGCGTGTGTTAAAATGCGGCGACTGATCGCTTCATCTCTTAAGGTAAGGATCAATGGACAAGTTTCGTATCCTCGGCGGGCGGCCTCTTCAGGGACGCATTCAAATAAGCGGAGCAAAGAACTCCGCCCTACCGTGCATGGCCGCGGCGCTGCTGACCTCCGAGACGGTCACCCTTCATAATTTGCCTTACGCGCGCGACATCATCACGATGCGCCGGCTGCTCGAAGACCTTGGTTGTCACATACTGATGCCGGAGCTGCGAACGCTCAAGATCTCAGGGGAACACGTCGAGACGTTTGAGGCTCCTTACGAACTGGTGAAGACGATGCGCGCTTCGGTGCTGGCGCTGGGACCGCTCCTCGCGCGATTCGGGGAAGCGCGAGTCTCTTTGCCCGGCGGCTGCGCCATCGGGCAGCGACCGATCGATCTGCATCTGGCGGGCTTTGAAAAGCTCGGCGCGACCGTTGAGATCGAAGGCGGTGACGTGGTCGCGCGCTCGAAGCGGCTCCAGGGTCGCGAGATTTACTTTGACAAGGTGAGCGTGACTGGAACCGAGAACCTGATGATGGCGGCCGCGCTCGCCGACGGTGTGACGGTGCTAACCAACGCGGCTCGAGAGCCTGAAATAGTCGACCTGGCAGAACTGCTCAACAAGATGGGCGCCCGGGTTGAAGGCGCGGGCCGCAGCTCGATTCGAATTGAAGGAGTGAGCAAGCTCGGCGGCGCGGAGCATACGATTATCCCCGATCGCATCGAAACCGGTACCTTCGCAGTAGCCGCGGCCATAACCGGCGGAGAACTTGAATTGGTGAACTGTAATCCGCAGCACATCACTGCGGTGCTGGACAAGCTTGGAGAGACAGGCGTTCGCGTCGAGCGCCCAAACGCGTTTTCGCTTCGGGTGGCGGCGGCCGATCGCACGAGGAGTTCGGATGTGACGACGCTCGCACATCCCGGGTTCCCGACCGACATGCAGGCACAATATATGGCGCTGATGACGGTCGGCGAAGGGGTGTCGGTGATCACAGAAACCATATTTGAAAACCGATTCATGCACGCATCAGAGCTTCTGCGAATGGGCGCGCGAATAAGATTGAACGGAAGGCAGGCGGTAGTTGAAGGAAACAACGGACTCTCAGGAGCGCGAGTGCAGGCGTCGGACTTGAGAGCATCCGCCTCGCTGGTATTGGCCGGGCTGGCGGCGCGAGGAGAGACGATAATCGATCGCGTTTATCACATAGATCGCGGATACGAGAAAATAGAAGAGAAGCTGCGAGGCGTCGGGGCTAACATTGAGAGATTCAGGGAGTAGGCAGTGGTCATTGGTCATTGGTCATTAGTCATTGGTTGTGGATTGCCCTGGACTAATGACCAATGACCAATCACTACTGTCCCAACGTTGACGCGATCGATACGCGTAGGTCGTTGACTGTGATTATGTTAAGTCCACTGAGAGTCATAATCGATTTGAATTATGTTCGGCCTGAAGGCCAACCTTCCGCAGCTTTGGGGGCG
>DATNBZ010000231.1:0-23389 GCA_035607285.1 Blastocatellia bacterium
CGCCCCCAAAGCTGCGGAAGGTTGGCCTTCAGGCCGAACATAATTCAAATCGATTATGACTCTCAGTGGACTTAACATAATCACAGTCAACGACCTACGCGTATCGATCGCGTCAACGTTGGGACAGTAGTGATTGGTCATAATTGGTCATTAGTCATTAGTCATTGGTCATTGGTCATTGGTCACTTGTCATTGGTCATCCGTCATGTGAGCATCTGTCGTTTGGTACGGACCGGTTGCATGTCGGTGGTAGAACGCAGCATCACCGGCAAGTGACAAAATGACTAATGACCAATGACTAATGACCAATGACCAATGACCAATGACTAATGACCAATGACGAATGACCAATCATGACCAATGACTAATGACCAATGACCAATGACCAATGACCAATCATGCCTTCTGTCTACGATCTCAAACCAAGATTTCAGAATCTGCTCCGGCCGGCGATGAAAGCCTTGGCGCGAGTGGGGCTGACACCGAACATTGTCACCGTGACAGCTATTGTTGGATCGATCCTGGCGGGTGCGGCGGTGTCGCAATCAGCAGCAAATCCGACGCTGCTATTACTGCTGCCGGCGTGGCTGTTCCTGCGCATGGCCCTGAACGCGATAGATGGAATGATGGCGCGAGAGCTCGGGTTGTCGACTCATCTCGGGGCGGTACTCAACGAGCTGGGCGATGTGGTCTCGGATCTTGGTTTGTATCTGCCGCTCGCTTTTGTTTATGAAGCAGCAGCATGGCCTGTGGTCGCGTTCTCGATCGGCGCGGTGCTTACGGAGTTCAGCGGCGTCCTCGGGCGCTCGCTCGGAGCCAGCCGTCATTACGAAGGTCCGATGGGCAAGAGCGACCGCGCGTTTGTAGTCGGCGCACTCGGGCTTGCGACCTTTTTCTTTCCCGCGGTCCTGCGAGCCTGGCCGTTGATATTCTCAGTCGCGTCACTGCTCACGGTTGCGACGTGTTTGAATCGAGTCGCGCGAGCGCTCAAGGAGTTGCGCTCGCGCGAGGATAAGTGATCGTTGTCCTAGCCCCCGGCTATCGCTCCCAGGACAACAAGGGGTTCCGCGCCGGTGGCGACGGTATCAGGCAGCGGCGCATCGGGTGATTCGTGAGACAGGTCTTCACCGCCGGCAAAGAACCGCAGGAATGGACGCCGCTTCCGTGTGACCTGGTCACGTATTGTGCCGCGTAACATCGGATACTTTGCCTCGAGCGCATCAAGCACGGAACCCAACGTGACCTGACCGTTAACATCAACCGTCACTTCGTCGTCGACCTTCGCCAGGTTTCGCAGATGATACGGAAGAGCGACTCGGATCATGTTATCACCCCCGGGCCGCGCCTACGGCAACACCTGAACTTCTACCGACAACACCGCGGGAAGATCGCGCACGATGGGGGCCCAGGTGTCTCCTGAGTCCGCCGATGCGTACACCTGCCCGCCGGTCGTGCCGAAATAGATGCCGCACGAATCGAGTGAGTCGACGGCCATCGCATCACGCAGCACGTTGACGTAGCAGTTGCTTTGCGGCAGCCCGTTCGTCAGCGCCTCCCACTCGTTTCCGCCGCCGCGACTGCGATACACACGAAGCTTTCCATCGGCCACATAATGCTCGGAGTCGCTTTTGATCGGGACGACGTAGACCGTCTCCGGTTCGTGCGCGTGAACGTCGATTACGAAGCCGAAATCAGTCGGCAGGTTTCCGCTTATCTCGCGCCACGAATCGCCCGCATCGTCACTGCGCATGACATCCCAATGCTTTTGCATGAAGAGCACTCCGGGTCGCGACGGATGCATCGCTACGTGGTGCACACAGTGTCCAACCTCCGCGGTCGGATCAGGTATGTACTGCGAGAAGAGTCCCTTGTTGATAGGTTTCCACGTCTCGCCTCCGTCGTCGGTTCGGAACGCGCCCGCGGCAGAGATGGCGACGAAGATCCGCTTGGGATCGCTCGGATCGAGAATGACAGTGTGCAGGCACATTCCACCGGCGCCCGGTTGCCAGTTGGGTCCCGTGCCGTGTCCGCGCAGGCCGGGCAACTCCTGCCAGTTCTTGCCGCCGTCGGTCGAGCGGAATAAAGCCGCGTCTTCAACCCCGGCGTAGACGGTGTCGGGATCGGTGAGCGAGGGCTCGAGGTGCCAGACTCGCTTGAACTCCCAGGGGCGCGGCGTGCCGTCGTACCACTGATGTGTGGTGAGTGGCTTGCCGGTTTCGGTAGAGCTGTCGTAGACGAATTTGTTGCTCTCCGCCTTCGGAAAGCCTTCAGGCGTAGTGGTCGGTTCACCCGGCAGAGTGCCCGGCTGGTGCCAGGTCTTTCCTCCGTCGTCCGAGCGTTGAATGATTTGTCCGAACCATCCGCTCGATTGTGATGCATATAACCGGTTTGGATCGATGGGAGAGCCCTTCAGGTGATACAGCTCCCAGCCTGCAAAGTGGGGTCCACTCACGTCCCATTTTTCGCGTTTCCCGTCCGACGTCAGAATAAACGCGCCCTTACGTGTACCGACAAGAACTCGAACTCCGCTCATACAATTGCTCCTTTCTTCTTTTGTTTAGAGTACAAGCTTCAGCTTGCTCTTTGCCGCCTCAAGGTCTGAGGCAATCTGAGAATGTGCTCTGCAACTTACATTATCGAATCGACGTTAGCGTCTTGCCAAAACCTCGGTAGTTTTCGGATTCTGCGTTGCTTAATAGCCTTCGCGTGTTTGCGTCTTTGCGCTGCGTATTGAAAGACCCAATACTCAGCGCAAAGACGCAAAGGACCGCAAAGCACGCGAAGGGCTTACCCGGGACGTTACAAGCCAGCCAACCCAGGAACCGAACACTACTAAAACCTCCGCAAGCTTGTCGAGACACTCGCTAAAGCCGGCGTAGAGTTGTCGCCCCGCTTGGCCCACGGTGCGAACGGCTTCACTCATCTCCTTTTTGATGTCTATTCAGATTTGCGGTCCCGATAACTCCGGCCGGCTTCGTTCTCCGCGATCCGCGCCTTAATCAGTTTTTTCACCAGCGCGGCGGGCGGAGGATTGTTGGGCGCGAATCGGATTGACGCCTTTCCGGTTTTGTAGCCCTTTAGCTCCTCGGCGTGTGCGCTGGTGACTGCCGTGCTCATAATGTGGAAAGTGCAGAGGCCGTTAGAGGCCGCGAAGCCAACCAGCAGACCGTGATGTTTGTAAGCCGGGATCTGGTAGCTGATGACCTCTGTTGCAGCTTTGGGCACGGCGGCCTTGATCGTCTTGCGAAGCTTCACCAGAGCCGCCCGAGCATCTTCCGGAACGCGCGCCAGGTATTCATCGACGTCGTTCGCTTTGGTGCTTGTCGCGACACTCACGTTCTTACCCATATGCTATTGCCCTCATGCCGGTTGCTGATACAGGCCGAATACGTTTCCAGCCGGATCACTAAACCTGGCGGTTATCTCCGGTGCATCCATACCAATCGGCTGCACGATGGCGCCTCCGTTGGCTTTCACCGTCTCGACAGTTGCGGCAACACTGTCAACCATTATGTAGATCAACACGCCGGGCTCCGCAGCCGGTCTTCTGCCAAGCACCCACGTGCCGCTCACCTCGCCAACCGTGTCATCGAAGGCGATGCTGCCGTCGCCGCGTTTCCTGGTCCGCCAACCAAAGCAGTCCTGATAGAAAGACACCGACCGGTTTATGTCGACAGCAGGAATCTCGATGTAACAGATCTTACCGTTTGAAAACGTTGGACCCTGATTCGCCATGGCAATTTTCGTCTCCTGTGACTGACTTTGTCGCGGATTCGGGGCAATGTACGCGGTGCTCACTTGCCCGATCTCAGCGATTATCATGCGGTCGAAAGCCGGTATTCCGCCAGGCCGTCACATTGATTCTGATGAACACATGTCAGGGCGTCCTTCCTTAGAAAACACCCGACGCGAGCTTTGCGAGCTTTGCGAGCTTTGCGCAAGGAATCCGCTCGAGAAGAGAGATACGTTGAACGCAAAGATCGCAAAGTACCGCAAAGCTCGCAAAGCGGTTTCAAGACCCCGACACAGGGCGATCCCCGGAACCAGCATTGCGTCAGCGATGAGATATCGCCTTCCAGTTTCCGTAGGCTACGAACGCCGCCAGCAACCCGACCACAATGGTAAGTAGAGCTACCGGGACTGCTCCCGACATGATGTTCACGACCGTTGCTCCGATCATGATTATCACCAGTCCGGCGGCAGCAAGGGGTGTCAGGCCCCTGGCAATGCGGAATATGCCGGGGAGGATCAGTCCCAGCGCGCCAAGCACTTCGCAAACGCCGATGAAGCGCAGGAACGGAACAGGCATATCCACCGGGCCTTTCATTGCTTCCGCCGAAAGCGCAAGCTTCGCCCCACCGGAAAACAAAAACAAGAGCGCCAATAACACCTGAACAGTCCACAGCACATAAGTCATCATCGGTCTCTTCTTCGACCGTTCGGTTTTATCTTCCGGCGCATGTAGAGGGCTGATGTCTCTCCTTGCAGTCATGTCTTTCTCCTGTTTGAAGCTATCTCGCGGTTGACGAGCGATTGATCCGCGACAGTCCCGCGAGCTCGACCACCGGCCGAATCTCAACGTTCCTAAGATATCAGTTGGCAGGCAAACCCGGGATCTCCAACACCGGACGGATCTCGATCGTCCCCACGCTTGCGACCGGAATTCGCTCGGCGATGCCCATCGCCTCGTCCAGATTTGCGGCTTCGATGATGTAGTAACCGCCAAGTTGTTCGCGAGTCTCAGCAAAAGGCCCGTCGGTCACCAGTCTTTTGCCGTCGCGCAATCTGACGCTCGTGGCGGTCGACGTGGGATGGAGCGGACCCGCCGCGACATAATGCCCGCTCGCGTTGAGGTCCTGCGTAAGCTGCGCCGACTTGACGTAACAATCCGCCCGCTCCGCCTCGCTCAAGACCTGCTCGTCAAGATAAACCAGCAGCATGTATTTCATAGCGTTCCCCTCCATCAGTTAGTCGAACGGCGAGCGCCCGGATCGACACGCCGCCGAAGAATTATTATCATAGAGCGTGCTCACGGACGCCAACGCCGCTGTAGATTCAGTGTATCGCTCCGATTGGGGGCGAATTGTCGCCACACTGATTCGGCATTTCGGCGACTTCGATCTTGCGGAAGAGTCGGCCCAGGAGGCTTTCGCGGTCGCCGTCGACCAGTGGCGCGATTCCGGCATTCCGGAGTCTCCGCGCGCCTGGATCATTCAAACAGCCCGGCACAAAGCCATCGACCGCATCCGTCGCCGGACCAGCTTTCAGGAAAAAGTCGAAGCTCACGTTGCCTCCGGATTAATTCCGACGTTCGAAGAACCGGACTACGATACGACCGAAATATCCGACGATCAACTGCGGTTGATCTTCACCTGCTGTCACCCGGCGCTTGCGCTCGAGGCGCAGGTAGCGCTGACGCTTCGAACGCTGGGCGGGCTCGAGACTGACGAAATCGCTCGCGCGTTTCTGGTGCCGCCGACGACAATGGCGCAACGACTGGTCCGAGCAAAACGCAAGATTCGCGACGCGGGTATCCCATACGCAATTCCTGAAACGAACGAACTCCCCGCGCGGCTAGAGGCAGTTTTGACCGTGATCTGCCTGATATTCAATGAAGGTTATGTAGCGACTCGCGGTGAACCGCTGGTGAGAGCCGACCTGTGCGCGGAAGCGATTCGCCTTTGCCGGCTCGTGAGGATGTTGATGCTGCCGCGCGCGCCCGCAGAAGCAACCGCTCTTCTCGCCCTGATGCTGCTTCACGATTCCCGGCGCGATGCTCGCCTGGATGAAGCCGGAGACCTGGTCATTCTCGAAGAGCAGGATCGCAGTCGCTGGAACAGGCAACAGATCGCCGAAGCGATGCCGCTTGTCGAAGAAGCGTTTCGAGAAGGCGCCGGTCCGTTCGCGTTGCAAGCCGCCATCGCCGCGGTGCACTGTCGCGCCGCCAGAGCCAAAGACACAGACTGGCGCGAGATAGTCGGGCTTTATGATCTGCTCGAGCGCGTGCAGCCTTCACCGATCGTATCCCTTAACCGCGCCGTGGCGGTGGCGATGGCTGACGACCCTGGTAGCGGGCTCGCTCTTATCGATGTACTCGAGGCTAACGGCGACCTCGAAGGGTATCACTTGATGCATGCCGCGAGAGCGGATTTGCTGCGCAGAATCGGCTCGTCGCCGGAAGCAGCCAGGAGTTATGCGCGCGCGCTCGAGCTGGTAACCAACGAGAGCGAGCGCCGCTTTCTCGAGCGGCGGTTGCGTGAAGTGCAGCAGCCGCTGAACTGACTACGGCTCGAGGTCAATCGCGGCCCGCGCGCTGCCGTCCATATAGAAGGGCACCGAGTCATGCTCACTTCTCATGAAGCACGGACAGGATATTGCCGGCCGGGTCCTTGAACCATGCTATGTCAGGGCCCTCGCCGCGGTGAATGCCCTTCTCGTCGGTCTTGATCTCGCCTTCGTAGCGCTCAAATTTCACGCCGCGCTCCGTGAGTTCATCTACGGTTTTCTCCAGGTTATCTACTGGGAAGTTGAGCACGGTGAAGGACGCCGGCTCATGGTTAGGCTTAGGGTAGATAATTACTGTAGCGTTGCTTCCAAGCTCCAGGCGCAAGATCCCGTGCGACTCGGAGACCTTCAGCCCGAGGACGTTGCCATAGAACTCCTTCGCCCTTTGAGTGTCATCTACTGAAAACCCGCTAAACGCTTTGCTTTCTCTTAACATCGATTCGCTCCTCGAATTGACTGCGGGCGAGAATTGAATGCGGGCGTTCAGAGTACCGACTTTAGCCGGGCAGTGCTTTGTAAAACCAGAACAATCAAAGCACATGGCACTGCCCGACTAAAGTCGGTACTCTGAACGCTCGCTTCCCTGGTTGTCGCCTTACTCGCGACGTTCGCTCGCGCTGCTGACGAGTTGGAACGTGCCCTTGATCGGATACCATTCCCCGGCGCCGGACGCGAATCCAACCATGCTGTTGTCGCGGAAGTTCAGAATCACCGTTAGCGTGTAGCCGGACTGGGCGAGGTATGACACGGCTAACACATCGTCGGTGATCTTCCATACCGCATACTCTTTTTCCGTCGACGAGCGGCCCTTCGCCGGACCCTCGATCACGCTCCAGGTGACCGAGCCGTCCTCATTAAAGACGTGCTCGTTGGTTGTGCCCTTCGTAGGTCCTTCGGTCCACGTCCAGCGAACAGTCTTGCCGCTCAGGTCATTCGTTCTCTGTTCCTGCGTCATTGCATCCTTCCATTCTGGTAGTGGGGTGATAGTGTGCTCGCTCAATTCGCGTCTCTCCTCTGCGTCCTCGGCGTCCTCTGCGGTTTTCTTAATCAGTGCTGGGAATCAACCGCGGAGGACGCCGGGGACGCAGAGGACTGCTTGCCGGCAACACGCTAATACCCCACTACCCCCATTCTTTAGCGATTGCCCAGATCGGTGATTACCAGCTCGACTCGCCGATTCATCTGGCGACCCTCGGGTGTGTCGTTGGTTGCAACCGGGCGCAGCTTGCCGAACCCGTGCACGGCTACGATCCTGTCGGACGGTAACCCGGCCTTTAGAAGGTAACTGCTGACCGATTGAGCGCGGTCCTCAGACAGTTTTTGATTGTAATCCTGCGAACCAATGGCATCGGTGTGCCCTTCGATTTCCATGTGATAAGTGCCCGGATAAGCCAGCAGGATTCCCGCGAGCTTGCTGAGTTTTTCACGAGCACCGGGTTTGAGCGAAGCCTGGTTGAAATCGAACAAGACATCAGAAAGATTGACGATCATGCCGCGCGCTTCACGTCTCGTTTCCAAAATTGCCGAGATCGACATGAAGAGTCGTTGCTGCAGCTCGTCCCTGTCTTGTTTCGCGCGATCGGCTTCCAGGCGCGCTCGCTCAGCCTCCGCGCGAGCGGCATCCTCGTTTGCTTTTGCTCTTTCAGCTTCGGTTTGAGCCTGATCGCCTCGACGATTCGCCTCCGCGGCTTCACGCGCGGCGCGAGCCGCCGCATCCTGTGAGGCGGCCGCCTCCAGCCGTGCTCGCTCCGCTTCATCGCGCGCGCGGTCGGCGTCGGTCTGTGCCGCCGCTATTGTGCTGCTTGCGAGGCGGCGTTCATCGTCGAGTCGCGCCTTCGCAATCCGCTCGACAGAGAGCTCACGCGCGCGTTCTCCGAGCCGCATAACATCATGAGCGAGCCCGCTGAGTTTCTTTTCATCATCACGACGACGCGGCCAGCTCTGCTCGAGAGCCGCCAGCTTGACCTCGGCTTCTCTCAGTTCAGGTTCCGCGTATCGGGCCGCGCCGGCACGTCTGGCAATTTGCACCGATCGACGAGCGCCCAGTATCAGGAGCGGCGTGTTGTAGTCCGCGCTCAAGGCAGGCGTGTCCTGCGACGACACTACATAGAGAGTGCCGGGGTCGCCGCTGTAGTCGATGCGGCTGGCTTCGATGCCGCCCTCAGTCCCGTGTCGCAGCGTGTTCTCGGCTACAATGACCGGGCTGGGAAGCTTGACCGCGGAATGCGGTTCGGCGGTGATAATGAGACCGAAGGTTTGAAACGCGGTGGTCACCTCGACTTCGAAATCATTCCTTATCGGCAGCTCCGCGAGATTGTCGGCCTGGCCTTCGGGAGCGATTGCCCAAAGAATATAGGTCGTATAGTAGGCGCCCAGCGCCTGGGGATGGCCGAGATCCCGAATCTTGAGTTTGATCCGTGTGCGCCCGTCTTTTCTCTTCACTTCCGCCTTGCCGATCGCCTGAGGATTGAGCGCGGTTCCAATAACATTGACCGACGTGTCATCGCTGTCTTTGTACCTGATCGCGAGAGTATGACGCTTGACCATCACGACCTGGGCTTCCGGGTCGAGTCTTCTGACTTCCACCGTTTGCGCGAATGAAACGCCGGCAAGTGCTAATGCCACAAGCGTCACCGCGAGGATTGTGAATCTACGCACACACATTTCGATATCCTCCCTGGAAAGGCTGGTAGAGCTTCCCTGGCCTCTCTGCCCTCGGAACTTGAGCTGTCGTTGTTAGGTGAAAACATTACATGTTCGCGATACGTCTGAACTGATTAGGTACAAAACGCACGCCCCATAAGAATCGACTAGATCGAGCGCAATCAATGTGCCACCTTGAAACAACGGGAAACTTATGGTGTCGATAGAATGACTTGTATTGAGTCAGTACGTCCGAAGAGGACTTTCACACATTGAATGAAGACCGGAAACAAGGCATCTCCAACAGGTGAATCTAAAGTGGCATTTACCTTGCAGAGCAATTGCGATGACGATCGCGCGGACGCTGCGATGAAGGAGGAAACGAAATGCTCTTATTGATTTTGATCCTGGCGCTGATTTGGATATTCAGTTGGAGCGGGCCTCGTTACTATCCGGCTTATGCCGACCGCTATAACCGGTATCCGCTATGGGGAGGGCGTTCGCATATTCTTCTGGTGATACTGGCGATCGTACTCATTCTGTGGCTGCTCGGAGCGATAAGATTCTAATCATCTTTGCGTCTGCGTCTTTGCGGTTCTTTGCGGGCTTTGCGCGAATCTAAACTTTGGGAAGTCTGGTTTTCGCGCAAAGATCGCAAAGAACCGCAAAGACGAAAAGGGATAACTCACTTTTCAGGCTTGTCGTCCGGTTTCGTCTTATCACCGTGCGATGGCGCAGGCTCCGGCACTTCTATTCCTAACACATACTTCGAACACCACGCATATTCGCGGCGCATCTTGTCGAGCCGATGACGCGGCTCCTGCAATCCGTGAGGCTCACGAGGGAAGACAACCATCTCGACCGGCACGCTATTCTGTCGAAGCCCCATGTAAAGTTCCTGTGCCTGGCTGGGCGGCACTCGCACGTCCGAGCCGCCGTGCAGGATCAACGTCGGAGTCTTTGCCTGCTTGATGAACGTCATTGCCGAAGCCCGGCGATAAGCCTCGACATCGTTCCAGGGCTCGGCTCCAAAGTAAGCCACCAGTATCCGCTGAAGGTCGTCGGTCGAATACATCGAAAACATGTCCGTCAGGCCGGCGCCCACGACGACCGCCTTGAATCGGTTGGTTTGAGTCAGAGTCCACGCGGTCATATATCCCCCGTAGCTCCATCCCGATTGCGCGAGCTTATCTGAATCCGAGATGCCGCTCGCAATCAGATAATCGAGACCGGTCTGCGCGTCTTGGTAATCTCCGCCACCCCAGTCTCGCACGTTCGATAGAAGGAACTTCTCGCCGTACGACGACGAGCCTCGGATGTTTGGATAGAAGACCACCCAACCCTTGCCCGACCAGACGTGCCCGAAGTTCGCCCACGAACCCGGAAATCCCTGCGTCCAGGCCCCCGCGGGTCCGCCGTGTATCTGTGCGACCGTCGGATAGCGCTTGCCTTTTTCGTAGCCCACCGGGTAGATGACTATTCCCTCGATCTCCGCGCCATCCTTGCTCTTCCAGCGCACGACCTCGCTCGAGCCAAGGGCGAAGTCTCGCACTTGCGGATTGTGGTCGGTCAGCTTCACGGTCTCTTTAGCCGGCAGACCTCTCGACGCGAAAATGTCATCGGGATGTTGCGTGTCAGATTTTGTGAAGGCGCACATCGTGCCGTCCTTCGAGAAACTTACCTGCCCCATCACTGCGGCGATGTTGGTAATCTGTTTCGGGTCTCCGCCGGCGGCAGGAACTGAGAACAACTGTGATGTCGACCTCACACCTGCATTGAAGTAGATGATCTGTCCGTCTGTCCCCCATCTCGCGGGGCCCGGCTGATATTCGAACGTTGAATTGAGTTGCCGCGGAGTTCCACCTTGAGCCGCAATAACGGTGAGCCTCTGCTGGCCAATCTCGCCATTCTTCAAGTCTCGGCTCAAGTATGCGATCTGCTTTCCATCGGGCGACCATCGCGGCGAGTTGTCGGGCCCCGCGTTCTCAACCAGCTTTCGCAGTGCGTTATTCTGATTAGTCTTGATCTGCAGACCTGCGATTTGGCCTCGCACTTCCATCACTCGAAAATAGTTGCGATCGCCGTCCACCGTCAGCGCAGCGAGCATCTTCTCGAGCTCGGCAATCTTCTTCTCGACATCAGCGGCGCCGCTCGTCGAGCCAGCCAGATCGAGGACCCAAACGTCGGTCAAACTGCCGTCGTCCGCCTTCGGAGTCGGGTTCGTCACGAAGGCAATGAATTTGCCGTCGGGCGACCATTGCGGATCACTAACGGTGAACTCGCCCTTTACCAACTCGCTGGCCTTGCCTGTGCCGACATCGATAACCCACAAGCGCGAGAACCTGAAATTCTGGTCGATCACCTGCGAGTCATCTTTGTCTTTTTGCTTCTGCTCCTCCTCCGGAGTCAGATCCTTTTGCGCGACATAAGCGATGCGACTGCCGTCAGGCGACCACTGAAACGATTGCACTCCCGACTTTGAGTTTGTGAGTTTCGTCGCTTCTCCGCCAAACGGCGAGATCAAAAATATCTGCGGCTTCTCTTCGCGTGCCGAAATAAAAGCAATGCGTTTTCCATCCGGGGACCATCGAGGCTGATTGTCATTCTTCTTACTCGCGGTCAATCGAATAGGATCGCCGCCCGAGGTGGAGACCAGCCACACATCGGCATCGTTGGCGTTCTCCTTCATGTCGGCGGAAGTAACGACGTAAGCGACCCATTTGCCGTCGGGCGAGATCTGCGCATCGGAGACGCTTTTCAGCGCGAGCATATCGTCGAAGGTCATCGGGCGCTTCTGTTGCGCCGGGCAAATCGTTACAAGAAGCGAGAGCGAAAAGATGAACGTGGCGGCAATGCGTGTCATGATTTATCCTCTTGTCAGACAGATCGATTGTGTTAGTGCTTCGGATCGGCGATTACAACATTTCACCCTGCACGAGTCAATTCGTAAGCGCGCGTTTTGTGTTCTTTGCGTTCTTTGCGGTCCTTTGCGTCTTTGCGCAAAACGAATCCTCAGCGCAAAGAAGCAAAGGACCGCAAAGAACGCAAAGGTGTGTTACGCTTCCCTCCGGCGGCGGTGGAGTCCGCCCTTAACCACTGCCAGGCGCAGTCAATGACTCCTACTTAGCTTACGATCGGGTGAGGCGAGGTAGGATTTTCTTTTGCTCATTCGCCCACCGGGAAGGAATCATTTTGATCAAATACCTTGCGGTGCTTGCAGGCGGAGCCTTCGGGACCGGGCTTCGCTATTCCCTTTCAACCTTGATCTACTCGACGATCAGGCAGCCAACCTTCCCTTACGCCAATCTTGTGATCAACATCTCGGGCAGTTTGATGATCGGGTTCCTGGCTGAGTGGTTCGACACGCGCGCCCTGGTATCTCCGACAATTCGCGTAGCTGTGCTGACCGGCATCCTGGGAGGCTACACTACCTTCTCGAGTTTTTCGTTTGAGACCTACGAGCTTCTGCGAGACGGAGAATTGTGGCGAGGCGCACTCAACGCATCGGCCAGCGTTTTACTGGGGCTCGCAGCGGTTTGGGCAGGTGTCCGAATCGCGCAACTACTATAGCATTCATGTTGGAGGCACTATGAAGCTTTCCGAAGACGGACAACTTCTGCGCATCTTCATCGGCGAATCGGACCGCTGGCACAGTCAGCCGCTTTACGAAGCAATCGTTCTCAAGGCTCGCGAGATGGGCATCGCGGGCGCAACGATGCTGAGGGGACTGATGGGCTTCGGGGCCGCCAGCCGCATACACACTGCGAAGATTCTGCGGCTCTCGGAAGACCTGCCGATCATCATCGAGATCGTCGACAGCGCCGACAAGATAGACCTGTTGTTGCCGGTAATCGATGAGATGGTCGGTGAGGGATTGGTTACGTTGGAAAAAGTCAGGATTCTTCAGTATCGCCATGGTTCAAAGAAATCGTAGCCGCGCACATTCGGATCACACCCTGGCGTCTTGCGCGAAACGGCATTCTTTGCGTCTTTGCGATCCTTTGCGTCCTTTCGGTCCTTTGCGTCCTTTCGCGCGAATGATCGACTCTGAGGTGTCAGTCACGTTTCGCGAAAGGACGCAAAGGACCGAAAAGACGCAAAGGACTATCAAGACCCCGGCTCATTCTCACCAATGTCTTCATTCCACACCTCGGGATTTTCTCGGATGTAGGCAGACAACATTTCAACACACCCATCTGATTCCAGATCTATGACGGTCACGCCGTTCGCTCTCAGCCAATCTATCGCGCCTGGGAATGTCTTCGACTCGCCGACGATCACGGTGCCGATTTTGAATTGCCGAATGAGCCCACTGCAATACCAGCAGGGCGCCAGGGTCGTGACCATTATCTTGTCCTGGTAATTCCGTTGCCGCCCTGCTCGTCGAAAAGCGTCGGTCTCACCATGCACCGAAGGATCGTTATCTTGTACGCGCCGATTGTGACCGCTTCCCAAGAGGTTTCCTTCGTTGTCAAACAAGGCGGCGCCGATTGGGATTCCTCCCTCTGCCAGGCCCAATCGCGCTTCTTCAATGGCGACATCGAGCATTAAGTTGTATTTCATGTATTCTCGTTCACACTGGTTGAAGAATCGTTACGCAGACGAAAGCAAGGAAGCGTAGTCTTAGATCCCTGCGAGTCATTGTCGCCACCCGAAGTCCGGGATTCTTAGAATAGGTTTGGCACTGAAGGCCTTAACGAATCCGCATGTTCGACAGTTGCCGGGAAATCGTTACTGCTCCTGCTTGGAACTCTACGGGACATCATCCGAGAAGCTCTTCGACTTTGCACGAGAAAGCGGGGATTGTAGGCGATACCAGCGTCTTGCCCCGCTTCAGACGTTGAACTTTTTGGTACTTGCCGTCTTTCGGCTGCGAGTGAACCTCGATTAGCTCTTTTGAAAGAACCATCAACCACGCTTCCGGTATGCCCGCGCGGGCATACAGCGGTAGCTTGACGTTGCGATCGTAATCGACGGAGGTGTCGGCTACTTCGATTACAACTAGCACATCACCGGGTGTCGGATGTGAGTTGGAGTAGAAGTCCTTTCGCGGTTTGAGCAACGCGATGTCGGGCTGCGGCTCCGAAAAGTCATTAAGGCGAATCGGGTTCTGAACGCGCACTTGCACGGCGTCACTAAGCTTGCGCATTAGAAACGTGCTCGACCGATCTACCGTTCCCGCGTGCGTGCATCCAACTGGGCTCATCTCAACGATCTCTCCCTCGATCAGCTCAACGCGGTCATCCGGAGAAAGAAGTCCGACTTCGGCCATTCGGTAGTACTCGTCAACGTTGAAGCAACGCTTTTGAAATTGAACTGACATACTGACTCACCTCGTTGGCGAAACAACGCACGCCCCATTTGGCACCTCGATGATACCACGGCTAACGCCTGCTCGTACGACTCATCGTGTTACATCCTTCTCACAAAAGTCTTTCCCGGCAATTGCCTGATTCGATCGCTCATCTCGAGTTGCAACAACGCGCCCATTAATTCACCCAGGCTCAAGCCGGACCTGGATATCAATTGATCGATGTGAACGCCGTCATCCGTGCTGAGCATTGTCAGCACTCTTCGCTCTGATTCGGACAAGGCCACCTCGTCGATCACGATTTGCCTGATACGGCTCTCTCCACGTTCGGCGGATAGAATTGTAGCTTTCATATCGGCGGGCAATTCTTCGATGACATCGCGCCAGGTCTGAACAAGCTTCGCCCCGTCCTTGATCAGATAGTTCGGTCCGAAGCTCTTAGCTGAAGTGATGTTGCCGGGAACCGCGAAGACATCCCTGCCCTGCTCGTACGCGAGCCGGGCGGTGATCAGCGAGCCGCTTCGCTCGGCGCCTTCGACGATCAGGACCCCCAGCGACACGCCGCTGATCACGCGATTACGAAACGGAAAGTTCTGAGACACCGGCGGCGTCGCGAGCGGAAACTCCGTGATCAACGCGCCCTTCTCGACGATTCGGTCCGCCAGTTTGCGATTCTCTCTTGGATAAACCGCGTCCAACCCTGTGCCCATTACTCCAACCGTCAGGCCGCGTCCGTCGAGCGCTCCCCGATGAGCCGCCGAATCGATACCGCGCGCCAGCCCCGAGACAACCGTGACGCCACGCTCGGCCAGCTCGCGTGAGAGCTTTTCTGCAACGTTGCGCCCGTAGGTTGAACAGCGGCGCGACCCGACAATCGCGACCGCGGGCTGAGAAAACGCCGCCGTCAAGTTACCGAGACAGTAGATTACTATTGGCGGATCGTAGGTCTCTCGAAGCAGTGCCGGGTATCGCTCGTCGGCCAGCGTAAGGGCCTCGCCGTCCAATCGGGCCAGTTCTTCAAGCTCGCGAGCGGCCTTCTCATGCACTTCCGTGCTCTTGATTACAGCAATGGTATCGCGCTTGAGCTCCGCCGACTCGAGCGCGGAACTGCTCGCTTGAAAGACCGAAGTGGGCGAGCCGAATCGGTCGATCAGCATCGCCGCCGTACGCGAGCCGACTCCGATGACAAAGCTCAACGCAATCCAATCGCGAAGTTGGTTCTCCGAGACTGAGGACATCAATCATATTTCCGAGAGGTTGATTACCCGATTGCAGCAGCGCCAATCAGCGCACAATCAGACTGAAGCATCGGGTCCCAGGAAGGAGGCCCGATTCTATCGCGTCCAGCCGAATAGTCAAGCGAACTCGTAAAAGAGCGGTGGTTTTATTTGGAGTGCGGCGGCAAGGTACTCCGCGACGCCGCTTTGGCTGGTGATTGAATCGATTGGGAAGGAAAGCGGCGTCGCGGAGTACCTTGCCGCCGCACTCCAAATTAAGACAGCGCCCGAAGAGGGTAGTAGGTCAGTTTTTAGGTTCAGAGTTCAAGCTTTAGCTTGCTCTTGAGCCTTATGGTTTGGAGTGCACCCCGGGTTGAAAAGCGGCAAGCTAAAGCTTGAACTCTGAACACCCTATTCGTTGTTCTCGTGGGCGGGCGTGCTAGAATGGTGGCGCTCCTGTACCCGTTAGCGCTGTATGCAGGAGGCCGTGATAAACCACAGGGAGGCCCGATGACAGATGTTCGTCAGATGAAAGCTAAAGTGCAGGCAGCCGTCGAGCAGGCGGATTCCGGGGCGATTGCCGGGACGTTCTACGACGCCGCGAGCGACCGGTTATTTGTGACGCTTGTTAAGGGCTCGCGTAAGATCTCCGTTGCGTTGCGGGGGCGCGACTTTGGGAACGGCGACTCCGAAACAGTCAACCGCGCAATAACGGAAGGGATCGAACGCCTCGGCCGCACCCCGATCGGTTGACGCGTGCCGGAATGGAATTCCAGTATCGACAGAGCGTGCTCGATGAACTCGCCCGCCACGGAATAGTACCTCTCAGCAACACCCCGCCCGAGCTCGTACACGAGTTCGTGAACGATCTGTACGTCTACGAAATTCGCCGATTGCGAAAACAAATGCGAGCGGGGCTCATACGCAAAGACGGTTACGCGAATCAAGTTGGTGAACTTCGGAAACGCTACCCGGTATTATCGCTCCCAGTCGAATACTGGCTCGAGACCAATTGAGCCAAGGCGGGAAGGCGCCGGCCGGTCTTTATCGGCCGGCGCCTTCCCGAGTGATGGATTGACGACGGCGTCGCGTTATTTCCCTACAACAAACAAGTGGCCGGCGTTTTGAGAGTAGATCTTCCCGTCTCCTCCCAGGGAAGCGGGAGTATACGCGGCGCCAAGCGCCAGTTGCTGGAAGATCTTCTGCTTAAGCGTTCCGCCCTGACTGATCGCAAACAGATTACCATCCTCGCTATTGGCAAAGACGACTCCGTTCGCGTCAATCACAGCCGCATTGACGCACCATTCGAAGCTGTTTGGATGATCGGAAACGCATGTTATCGAGCCATCCGGGTTTCGCGTGCAGCTCTGAGTATTTGTGTTCTTGAAGCTCCATTCTACGTTAAGGTTCGGGCTGAGCTGCGATACGAAATACTCCTCCGGGCTCGCCGGGTTTGTAGCGGTCCGATCGGTCGGGCAGACCGAGTCGACGTTGCAGTACGATCCGAGACCGCTGTAGTGATTGTTCTTGATCACAACCGAGTACGTGCCGTTGTGCTGATAGATGGCCGGGGTCAAGTCCCAGCCGAAATTGAACGCACCCAGATAGGCGCCGTTAGAAGCAAAGCGCATCAGATGGCCTTGCGCGTAGTTGTACCGTGAGTATGCGCCAAAAAACAGGCTGCCATCCGGCGCAACCGTTACCGTTGATGACTGATCATCCAACACTCGGCCGCCACCCGGAGTGTTTTGAGCCGGATCGCGCCCAAGGATCGCCGCGTTTCCAGCGGGCCCAAGATCACGGCACCCGCCGGGCTGTCCGTTGGCCGGTAATACACCGCCTTGCGAGACCGGCACGCCGCAGCCATCGTTGAACCGGTTACGCAGCGACGCAGCCCACTTAAGCGTGAGATTTGGATTGATCGCCAGCAGGAACCCATGTCGAGACCCGATCACAAAGTGCCCACGAGTCACAGTGTAGATAGTTCCATCCGGCGCGATCGCCGGCGCGGCGTTGATGCCGACTCGCTGCAGCCCGCAAGTGGTTGAGGGCGGGACAGCATCGGCAGTCGGCGGCCAGGGCAGTTGCGCGTCGGCGAAGGTCGACAAGCACTGATCAGTCGCCGCCGGCGCGGCCGGATTGAGTCCAGTAAAGCTGACAACCTGCGTCGAATCGTCAGGCGCAACTTTCACCAGCCAGGAATCAACGGCGTCGTTGTGATAAAAGTTGCCATTGTCTTGCAGCTTGAGCACGTTGTAGTAAATGTTCCCGCTGCTGTCGGCCGTAAGCGGGCTTACTGTAAACGTGTGCGAGTCGAGCGACCCGTCGGGATTGAGGAATTGAGCCGGAACAATCCTCTTGATTGCGGTCCCGTTACTCTTGTTGAGCTTGAAAATCGAACCGCCCGCGCCCGGATCATAGACCACGCCATTCGCCAGCGCCGCGTGGTAGACCGGCTCCCAGAAATCATGCTGTGATCCCGGGGGAGCCCAGTCGCTGTCGAACGTCCAGACGAGGACGAGCTGGCCGCCCGACCAGGTGAATTTGTTCTGATGCCAGGTCTGTGTAGCGTAATCGCCCGCTGTGTAGCTGCCGGCTTTCGATTCCATGAACACATCGTTGCCGTCAACTAACGGCGTTTGATAGTGCGCCAGCAGATCGCCGCCGTTGAGCGCCTGCTCATCCGGGACAAGCGGGTCGTAGACGATGTTCGCGAGAATCTGATTGAGCTTTTGGGCGGTGACGTTAAGAAACCCGGTGTGCTGAGGGTTCTGCGCCCACTGGGGCCAGCTCGGGCCCACAACTTGAATTCGCACCTTCTTTGAACCGCTGGATTTGCCGGCCCTCTGAATAGAAGCGCTAAAAACAGCTTCCGGATCCAGGTTCGCCTGTTCGCTGAATACCCGTTCCGACAGTGTTCCGATTACGCGAGTGGATCTGATGCCCAGTTTTCCACGCACGCCATCATTCGTTTCGCCTCCAACTCCCTGAGGCTGGCTCTGTGCATAACCCGAAACCGACGCAAGCGCCACTAGCAATATGCCAGCGCCGAGGTTGTGACGTTTTATCATTGGTATTTCCTCCTTAGCTGGGTTGCCCACAAAGGTGAACAGTGATTTGGGGAGAGAGTGAAGCGAGTGCAAGCGCGCCAGACCGATCGAGACTGCCTCGTCGCGACTTTCGCTGCTCGCACTTGCCCCGGACAAGAGACTTCCTTCTTACCGGCTGCGGCAACTGGCCTATGGAATTTCGTTGAGGCGAGAGATTCGCGAGCGCTACTACAACTTCCCTTACACAAACGGAATGGCTGCCACAGCGCGCGCGATTATATCACCGGTCTTCGCCGAAGCAAACATTTCATGTGATCTTTTTCACGCTTATAAGTATTTTGCAATACATCGGACTAGGACGGGAAGTCGCGGCCAAGGAGTCTCGTCGCTATGACGGCAAGCCTGCCAAGCTCGACCGGCTTAGGCATATGCATCTGATAGCCGGCTGCCAGCGCTCTGTTGTGATCGTCGAGCGTCGCATACCCGGTCAGCGCCAGCGCGGGTATGTTGCCACCCCGGTCCGCGGGAAGCTCACGAATGTGTTTGATCAGCGTGTAGCCGTCTTCGCCGGGCATCCCAATGTCGGATACAAGCAAATCCGGCGTCCATTCCTGCACCGTCTTCAGCGCTTCCGCGGAAGATTTGCGGGTCCTGACCTCACCCCCATAAGCGGCCAATGCCGCATTCAGCATCTCACGCGAATCAGAGTCATCATCGACCACAAGAATACGCGCTCCCTCGAGCGGGCGCGCGCCCTCGGGTATGGAGCGTTCGTCAGTTTCCAAAAGGTCGACTCTTGTTTCGGGTTCACCGCTTGATTCGAACGAGGGTGGCCCCGGCGGCAGCATAACTTCAAAAGTCGATCCCTTCCCTTCCCCGGCGCTATAGGCCCGCACCGTGCCGCCGTGCATATTCGTGAGATTGCGCACAATCGCGAGACCCAATCCAAGCCCGCCGTGGCTGCGATTCGTGCGGCTGTCGGCCTGTCGGAACAGATCGAAGACGTGGGGAAGAAACTCCGCCTGGATCCCAATGCCGGTGTCCTTGACGGTGATCTTGACTCCATCGTTTTCGGGCTCGATGGAAATCTCGACCGTTCCGCCTTTCGGCGTAAACTTGACCGCATTAGAGAGCAGGTTCCAAATGATTTGCTGCACGCGGATCGCATCGCCGAGAAACGGACTGACGTTGCCGTCGAGTGAGACGTTGAGATTGAGGCCCTTCGTTTCTGCCGCGGGACGGACAGACTCAATCGTGGATTCGACAAGCGGAATAAGATCGACCGCGCCGATGTTGAGCCGCAGCTTTCCGGCGATCACTCGCGAGACATCCAGGAGATCTTTGATAAGCTGGGTCTGCGCTCGAACGTTGCGCAGTATGATATCGAGCGCGTGCTGTGTAGTCTGCGCATCGAGTTCGCCGCGCGTCAGCATTTCCGCCCAACCCTGAATCGCCGACAATGGCGCGCGAAGCTCGTGCGAGCAGATGGCCAGAAACTCATCCTTGACTCGATTGGAGTCTTCGGCTGCTGCGCGAGCGGCTCGCTCCCGGACTATCAGTTCGTCACGCTCCCTCTCCATTCCCTTAGCGGCGGTGACGTCCTCAATTCCCAGAAGGATCAATCGGCGCCGGCTGGCCTCGTGTCGTATTTCGCGCGCGCTCAACAGCAATGTCGCTCGGCGGCCGTCTGAAAACTCAGCCTCGAGCTCGAAGCCTTTAAGCTCGGCGCCGCTGTTCACCACACTCGCGAGAAGCTTTCGCAGTTTGGGGTCGTCCCACTGGGCGTTAGCCAGTTCGTAGACAAAGCTTCCCTCCGTTTCTGCAGGCGTGACTCCGAGCAGTTCGTAGAAACTGCGATTCGCCGACTGAACGCGCAGCGTCTCATCAAGGATCACGAGAGGCAGCACCGTGTCGAGGATCGCCACGGCGTAGTCGCGTGACTCCTGGAGCTGCGCCTCATTATGTTTCAGCGCATCAATGTCGACCAGCACCAGCACTGCTCCGTCAATCTTGTTCTCGACCGTCTTGTAAGGCCTGATGCGCATCAGGTACCAGCGGCCGCGATTGTCCTGAACCTCAAACTCTCTGGCGTTCACCGTATCGACTACTTCCCTGATCAATTGTTCCAGGTCGGGGCAGTCGACGTTGGTCCTGATGTCGCCGATGTGCCGGCCGAGATCGGTGGGGATCAGGTTCAGCACTTTCTCAGCCGTCGTCGTGAATCGTCTTATGCGCAGATCGTTGTCGAGCATGACCATCGGCATCTGCACGCTGCCGATCAGATTTACAAGGTCGCTGTTGGCGCGTCCAAGCTCGCTGTTCCGGTTCTGAAGTTCCTCGTTGACCGTCGTGAGTTCTTCATTACTCGACTCCAGTTCTTCCTTGGCGGTCTCGAGTTCCTCGTTGACGCTCTGAAGCTCTTCGTTTGAAGACTGAATCTCTTCGTTTGCGGATTGCAGTTCCTCGGTCGCTCCTTCGTATTGCTCGACCACCGATTGCAGATAGTCGCGCGTCGAAGACAGTTCCTCTCTCAGCGCTTTGAGCTCCGAGGTTTCGGTTTGCGGTTTGGAAGCCGCTTGCTTACGGGTTGCTTTCTTTTCCGTGGCCGCTTTTGCGGACTCGAACAAAACCAGAAAGTAGCGCTCTTGCGGCGCGCCGTGCTTGATCGGAATCACCTCGAGATTCACGTCCTGAAGCGATCCCTCGATCTTCACACGGAGATCTTCCTTTCTGACGACCTCATCGTTCTTGCGCGCCTTCGCAAGCGCCGCGCGCAATGGAATGAGCAAACCTTCTCGCGCCATTTTCAGCAGGTTGAGCGTAGCCCTGCCCGATGGAGGCTCAAGATACGCAGACGTGCGCCCGCGAAACTGGAGGATTTCAAAGCTTTCGTTTATCAGCACGCTTGCCGGAGCGAAGCGCGTCATTATGATCCGGTCAGCTTCGGCAAGCGCATCAGTCTCATCTCCACCTCGACCGGCGCCGGTTCTAGTCGCGCGGCCCCTCTTCGGCGTAAGCGTTCCGAGCGGAAAGTCGAACCCGCGCTTCGCGCGCGAGGGCTTCTTTGAATAGAACCTGTGCTTCTTGTCCTCCGCCTCGAACAGATCCGTGGCTGGACCGATTGTCTCCGAAGAGCCGAGCCACAAAATTCCGCGAGGGTTGAGGGCGTAGTGCAGAATCGGGATGACCTTCTTCTGAGCCGTTGGCTCGAGATAGATCAAAAGATTCCGGCAGCTTATCAGGTCCATCCGCGAGAATGGCGGATCCGCGATGATGTTTTGCTGAGCGAACACGCACATATCTCGAATAGGTTTGCTGACGCGGTAGCCTCCGTCCTCTTCGATAAAGAAACGTCGCAACCGACTGGCCGACACGTCTTCGGTTATGTTCCTCGAGTAAAGGCCGGCACGGGCTTTCTCGATACCCCGGTTGTTGACGTCGGTGGCGAAGATTTGAACGGGTATATGGTCGGACCGTTCGCTCGCGTACTCCGCGAAGGACATAGCGATGGAATACGCCTCCTCACCGGTCGAACACCCCAGGACCCAAACCCTCACCGGCTCGTCGTTTCGCCGGCGTTCGGTTATTTGCGGGAAGATTCTTCTCTTGAGCAGTTCGAATGTCTCAGCGTGGCGGAAAAAACTCGTCACGTTTATGAGAATATCCTGATACAGATTATCGACTTCCTCGGGACGCGCACTCAGGTAACGCGCATAATCGTCGTAGCCTTCGACTTTGTTGAGCAGCATGCGCCGGAGCATTCGCCGCTCCAGGGTACTTGATTTGTAAAGAGTGAAGTCAACACCGTAGGCCTTCTGCAACAGACTCAAGATCCTTTTGAAGCCGTTTCTGGCTGGCGGCGGCGCTTCGATCTCGACAGGTGTGGCGTGGTCAACGGAGACGACATAGGGGTGATTGCTTATCCGCGTTAGTTCCCTTGCGATTCCTTCCGGGTTCAGAACGAAGTCCACACAGCCCGAAGCAATCGCGCTGCGAGGCATGCCGTCGTACTTTGCCGATTCCACATCCTGCGCAAAAGTGATTCCGCCCGCCCCCTTGATCGCTTCCAGCCCAAGCGTTCCATCAGTAGCCGTTCCGGAAAGGATGATTCCGATTGCGCGATTGCTCTGATCCCTGGCCAGAGAGCGAAGGAAACTATCGATCGAGTGATGCTGACCTCGCCCGGTCGCTCGCGGACGAAGCTGCAGGACGCCGCCGCTGATTGCCATGTCTCGGTTTGGTGGAAGCACGTATACGTGATCAGGCGCCACCTGGACGTCGCGCTCGACCTCGCTGACGGGGAGCTTTGTGTTTCGGGCGAGAAGCTCCGCGAGCATGCTTCCGTGTTTTGGATCGAGATGCTGAACGAACACGAGAGCCATGCCGGTGTCCGTCGGCAGATGAACGAGCAAGTCCTTGAATGCTTCGAGTCCACCGGCCGAGGCTCCAACGCCGACAACCGGGAACGCGTGATTTGAATGCTGGTCTTCAAGTTGAGCTTTGAGCTCTGCGGCTTTATCAGGAGGGCGTTTTTCGGAAGCCTTTCGCTTAGTCTTTCCGGACCCTGTTCTCGTCTTCTTGGCTTGTCTCTTCATGCGCCTAATGCTCGCTTACGAATGCGCGAGTCAATCGGGGAGAAGAAAACTGCTGCTTCTCAAATCAAGTATTCGCAGATACCGGCGACTGTAACCGGCGTTGGATGATTTGAAGCCGGCACTGCCAACAATTGAAAAAGATCAGCTAGCGCGGCTTGATCTATCGTTTGATTTTTTGTGCGCCGCGCATCGAGCGTTCGGGTACAGCAGAATAAGTGCGAATGAGACTATCATGCCAAAGAATCCCACGATGAACTGTTCTAATTATAGCACTACCCCCCCCCCCCC
>DATNBZ010000235.1:0-19802 GCA_035607285.1 Blastocatellia bacterium
GCTCGCCGTGATTCTATCACAACATCAGCCGGCGATAATAAGTTCACGCGGCCGCTTCTTCTTTCAGTTTCTCGGCTTGATAGTACGCCACAAGCGCGTCAATCAATTCGCCGATGTCGCCTTCCATAAACAGATTCAACTGATGAGAAGTGTATCCGATTCGATGGTCTGTCACGCGGTTATCTTTGAAGTTATAAGTCCTGATCTTTTCGGAGCGATCGCCCGAGCCCACCATCGAGCGCCGCTCGCTTGCAATCGCCTGGTGTTGCTTCTCCTGCTCCATCTCCAGAAGCCGGGAGCGCAATACGCGCATGGCTTTTTCGCGATTCTTGATCTGTGACTTCTCGTCTTGCATCGAGACTACTGTGTTGGTAGCAAGGTGTGTGATTCTGACGGCGGAGTAAGTAGTGTTGACCGACTGTCCGCCGGGTCCCGAGGAACAGAAGGTGTCGATGCGAATGTCCTTTGGATCGATCTTGATGTCGACCTCTTCCGCTTCGGGAAGCACCGCCACTGTGACCGCCGAGGTATGTATGCGGCCCGATGCCTCCGTCTGTGGAACTCGCTGGACGCGATGTACGCCCGATTCGTGTTTGAGCTGCGAGTAAACGCGGTTACCTTCGATCAGCAGTATGGCTTCTTTGACGCCGCCGATTCCGGACTCCGATGCATCGAGAACCTGGACGCGCCAGCCCTGCCGCTCGGCGTAGCGGGAATACATTCTCATGATCTCCGCGGCAAACAAAGTAGCTTCATCGCCGCCGGTGCCCGCTCGAATTTCGAGAATGACGTTCTTCTCATCGTTGGGGTCTTTGGGAAGAAGCAGAACTATCAAGCCGGCTTCGACAGCCGCGCGCCGCTGTTCAAGCTCCCCCATTTCAGCCCGGGCCAGGTTGACCATCTCGGCGTCTTCTTCCGCTTCCAACATTTCTTTTGTTTCTTTCAACCCGCGATCAAGCGCTTTGAACTCACGGTACTTGGAGACGATCTCTTCCAGCTCGCGGTGCTGCCTGGCTACTTTGGTGTACCTAACCTGATCCGACAGCAGCTCGTGATCGCTCAACTGCCGCGTCAGTTCTTCGTATTTTTCTTCGATTGATTCGAGCTTATCTAACATGCGAAAGCCGTCCGTAGTCAGGAGTCAGGAGTCCGTAGTCCGTAGTCCGTAGTCCGTAGTCCATCGTCAGTAGCTCTGCGTCTCTCACTCAACTCGACTACGGACTACTGACTACTGACTAAGGACTAATTGGCTCAAGTTTGAGCGACTCCTTGAGCGCATAAATCGCGACTTCGAGCTGGGAGTCATCCGGCTCTTTTGTCGTGATGTTCTGGAGCCAGAGCCCGGGTCTTGTGATGATCGAGAAAAACCATTGGGCGCTGCTCTTCGCCGAAGCCCGGATGATTTCATAAGACACGCCGGCGATGACCGGAATCAGCAACACTCGCACGAGGAAATTCAGGAATAGCGAGTCAAATTTGACGACAGAGAAAGCGACTATCGAGACCAGCATCACGATCATCAGAAAGCTGGTGCCGCAACGCGGGTGCTGGCGCTGTTTGGTTCGAGCGTTCGCGACGATCAGCTCTTCCCCGGCTTCCCACGTATAAACGACCTTGTGTTCGGCGCCGTGGTATTCAAACACGCGGCGGATGTCTCGCAGCAGCGAGAATGTCGTGATCATAATGAGAAAGAACGTCATCCGAATCACGCCGTCTACGAGGTTGAACGCAATCGAAGGACGAATCGGATTAAGCGCCGCGCGAATCCACGCCCACGCGTTTGCATACCACGCTCCGCTGCTCGAGTGGGCGTCAATCGTGCCGCCACCAAGATAAACAAACAGGATATTGGTCAGCAGCAGAGGCAGAACGATGAAAAGCAGAACGTTGAAGATGAGCGCGAAGACTATCGAGCCGGCGGCTCCGGCCGCCGCGGTTCCGCTTTTGCCCGACTTCGCCACCGACGTCTCGGAAACGGCCGGCTTCGCTTCTGTTATGACTCCAACCGAACTAACATTTGTGGTCGAGGTAACAGGGCGGGATATGTTTCCAAAAGACGGGCTAACCGGCGGGCCTGCGGGGTGCAGCGGTCCTTTCACGTCGGTCGCTTCAGTTTCGGCCGCGGTTTCGGCCGCGGTTTCTGCCTCATGAAAAACAACGTTAGCGGAAAAGTTCAGAGCTTTGATGCCCAGCAGCATCGACTGGATCAGCACGACTGAGCCGCGAAGCACTGGAAGCTTTAGGAGGGGATATGAATCCGAGAGCGCCGGCAAGCGTTCGGCCTTGGAGACGATTTGTCCATCGGGCCGGCGGACTGCAACCGCGTACGAATGCGGGGCTCGCATCATCACGCCTTCGATGACCGCTTGTCCGCCAACGATAATCTGGTCTTCCCTCATAACAACTCACTTCCGACCGTAGTGTCCACCACACAAAAAAGAATGGTTGCCGGGCGCCGCTTTATCTTCGCATTCAGCCTGCTCACTCTTCCAATACATATGAGGAACAATCAGCAAGCTATGCGACCGGGCGGCCCCGGCAACCAGGATCAATCTGTTAACCAGCTAAGCTTCGGTCTTGCGTCCGTACTTGCGGTTGAATCGCTCGACGCGGCCGGCGGTGTCAACCAGCTTCTGTTTTCCGGTGAAAAACGGGTGACAACTGGAACATATTTCGAGCCGGATCTCCGACTTCGTCGAACGCGTTTGCCACGTCTCACCGCAGGCGCAGTGAACGTTGGCGGTAACGTACTTTGGATGAATATCAGGCTTCACTTTGCGGCTCACTCCTGTTGCGAATTTTCGTGTCGAATCAACATTAGAGGCTACCCGATTGACTGATCCGATGTCAAGGTTCAAGCAATTCTGCGGCGCTGCGAAGACTATTGCACACGGCATTCTTTCCGTCTACACTAGGGCCGTACGATCCCCCGAGTTGCCCTTATGCCCTACACCTGTTGACTATAGTTCTGCCTCACAGGAAGCTCCGGTGCAAGGACAGCTAGGCGAAAAACTTCTTCCAGACCTGATACGCGAGATAGCCCATAAAAACGCGAGCGGTTTGCTTCGGCTGTCGCGCGGCAAAGCGATAAAAGCAATCTTCTTTGAGTCCGGCACTCCTACCTTCGCCATCAGCAATCTGACAAACGAGCAGCTCGATAACAAGCTGATAAAGGAAGGGCTTGTGACCTTTGATCAGATCGAGCGCGCTAAAGAGCGGGACGGCAAGGCGCATCGTCTCGGGCCGGCTCTCGTCGCCATGGGACTGCTCCAGGAACCGCAGATGCGCAAGCTCGTAAGCCAGCAAGTGATGGGTATAATCCTGTCGCTTTTCGAATGGATTGAAGGCGATTACTCGTTTGATTCCCGAATCCGAACGGCGCACGACGTCACGCTCGGGCTGAACGCCGCCGACGTCCTGCTTGAAGGCGCTCGCCACGCGGCAGAGATTGAGCAGGTAGCCGAGGCTTTGGTTCCAGCCGACGGCGTCGTGTTGAAAGCAAAGTCGAATAAGCTGTCCACAGATTCGGGCCAGTTGATCCCACTCGAGAGCTACATCCTATCCCGCATCGAGGCTCCGATAACGGTCAACGAAGTAGGCGCTATGAGCGGTCTCGCGGATGCCGACGCGCATCGCGCTGTCTGCGCGCTGGTCGCGGCCGGGTTCTTGAAACTGCTGGGTCGAGACCAGGAAAGTGACGAAGCGCCCGCTGTCGAAGCTGATAATTCGTCCGAGCGGCTGTCGGAAGACGTCGCGCGTAAGCTTCACTTTGCGACTACCGCAGACTACTACGACATTCTGGGTCTGACTCGACAGGCGTCGAGCGCCGACATCAAGGCCGCGTATTATCACCTCGCCAAGAAGTATCATCCGGACCGGCATCATCAACGCGATACCACCGACCTGCGACCCAAACTTGAACGTCTGTTTGCGCTCATCACGCAGGCATACGACACGCTGAGCCAGTCGGCGGAGCGGGCGGCTTACGATGAGAGGATTAGAGCGCGATCAGGCCCACTTACGGGTACGGCGTCAAGAGCAGCAGCCGTTGACGGTTCTCATGACAACCGTGTCAATCCTGAGCCCCGCACACCCAGCGGTGATCTCGGCTCGACCAATGGCCGGCGTAGCGATAGCGATCCGTTGCCGCGCACTACTGAAGCCCCGGTCACCGAGACTGTCTCGGCGACACGAAAGCCGCAATCGGATATGACGCCCGCCCAGACGGCCGAGCTCTATTACCAGCAAGGACGAGCGCGATTCGAAAGAAAGGAATATCACGCGGCGGTTCATCTGCTTCGAGAGGCGATCAAGCTGGATCCAAATCGAGCTCCGTACCACTATCACCTCGGCATCGCGTTGATCCGCAATCCCCGCACGCGCCGCGATGCGGAGTTGCATCTCTCGAAGGCGGCTGAGCTGGAGCCTTACAATGCGCAGATTCGAGTGAAGCTCGGTTTGCTTTACAAAGAGGCGGGCTTAACCAAACGAGCCGACCACTACTTTCGCGAGGCGCTCCAGATGGACCCGGACAATCGAACGGCTCGGCGTGAAATGAATGCGGAGGCTGACCGGAGCAAAGCCGCGAGCGGCAGCATCTGGAAGGCTGATATGGGAACAATAGCGAAGCGGATTTTTAAGAAGTAAGGAATGATGCGTGAAACGTGATTCGTGACAGCACCGATTCCGGTCACGAATCACGTTTCACGCATCACGCTCCCGTCTTTCCTGAACCTTTCGCTCGCCGTCACCAAAATTCGCCGCGCATCTTCCGCGCTTCGCCATCCTCGTGTTTCGGTTTCCTTACCCTCGAGTTCTTTGTAGATCCCAAAGAAGTGCTCTATCTCGCGCAGTCGATGCGGATGTACGTCACTGTAGTTCTTGACCGTCTCCTGGCGCGGGTCTTTCGTTGAGACACACAGAAGCTTCAGATCCTCAACACCCTGGTCGACCATTTCAAGCATGCCAACGGCTCTTGCTTCAATCACGCAGCCCGGGAAAGTAGCGCTCTCGACCAGTACGAGCACGTCTACCGGATCGCCGTCGGCCGCAATCGTCGAAGGCACAAATCCGTAGTCCCCGGGATAATGCATCGGTGAATACAGCGTGCGGTCGAGCTTGAAGACCTCTAACTGGGGGTCGTACTCGTATTTGTTCGCGCTACCCTTTGGTATTTCGACGACGACGTTGAACACGTCAGGAGCTTGCTCTCCGATCGGCAGGTCTGAGTATTTCATAGTTCGCAACCGGAACTCACAACCGATCCAGAAGGCCGCCGATTCGGCGAATACCTCCGATGATCAGCACCGCGATCGGAGGGTACACCAGCGGTCCGACCAGAGTGCTGAAGCTCAGGGCCGCGCCGTAGCGCCCGGGCACGAACTTGCTGACGACGTAGCCCAAACCGATCGAGACAAGGTATCCGCACACGAGAAAGATCAGTCCGGCTTTTCGGCTGATTGCCTTGTCTTCCGGGACCTCCTGTTCGCGGAACACCGACGTCAGATGGTCTGGGATGTGATACGTGTAGCGCGAAAGCACAACCGAAAGGTTCTTCATCAGGTACACCAGTCCATAGAGCGCTAACGCAAGAATGACCACTCGACCGATGAACCGCGACTCTTCGATGATTGTCGGTTTGGAAACCATTACATAGAACGCAGAGAGGAAGAGTGGCACCACTATCAACACGGCGTGCGAGCGGGCAGCGGTCTCCTGCTTTTCGCGGGCCAGCCACTCGTCGACTATCCGGTCGAAGTGCCGCTGCATAGCAACAACTTCAGCCTGCCGTGAAGCATAGAAAGTCCGTTGAGCGTCCGTGTACTGTCCGCTATCGTAAGCCGCGCGTCGATGCGGGTCGCCGAGAACTTCGTATGCCCTGCCGATATCGACGAATCGCGTAGCGGAGTCGGGTGAAGCCGACACATCGGGATGGTACTTGCGCGCTAACCTTCTGTAAGCCGACTTGATTTCGCTTGCGGTTGCGCGGGGAGTGAGCCCAAGAATGCCGTAGAGGTCCGTCATGGCTGTAAGCTTCAATCCATAAAATTGGGCGCTCTACCTTGATCGTCTGCTGCCGTCGCGTACTTCGCCGGCAGGAGCCGAGCTGAAAACGTGGCCTGTTACGCCTTCATCTTACTACCGGCAATGGCCGGCCTCAAGCTTGAATGTTCGACAAACTTCAGTTTGTGGCCGACTTCGCCTTTTTGAAAACAGACGACAAACTGAAAAGTTTGTCGGACGTTCACGCTAAGCCTTCTTTAAGAGCCGTGCTCGCGTGGATGCGACGTTGATGTGGCAGATCGCTATTGCCAGCGCGTCGCTTGCGTCCAGAGGTTCCGGCGCCGTCTTAAGTCCCAGAAGCACACGCACCATCTCCTGGACCTGCTGTTTTTCGGCCCGGCCGTAACCCACTAAAGCCGACTTGATCTCGAGCGGTGAATACTCAAACACTTCAACACCGGCGCGTGCCGCGGCCACCAGCACTGCGCCTCGCGCCTGTCCCAGCTTGAGCGCGCTCTTCACATTGGCTGCATAAAAGGTATCTTCGACTGCGCACGCTTCAGGACTCAGGCGCTCGATTACTTCTTCAAGCTTGCGGCTGATGGCAAGCAGTCGCTCCGGGAAGCTCAGATGCTTAGGTCCTCGAATGCCGGCGTACTCGATCAACTCATAACGACGGCCGTCGCTTTCGATCACGCCGTAGCCCGTTGTAATGCTGCCTGGATCTACGCCGATTATCCGCATCCATGATCCTGTCGCGTGGATTGTCCAATCGCATCGTTCCTCCGCGTCCTCGGCGTCCTCTGCGGTTGATTCCCATCACTGATCTAGAAAACCGCGGAGGACGCCGAGGACACAGAGGAATGCTTGCCGGCAACACACTAACTAATACTCCACTACGTGAACCTGCGCAGACTGGACAGTTTACGCTACCCTGCCGCTTCCATCTCTTCGGCGGGTATGTCGAAATTAGCCGCGACGTTTGAGACGTCTTCGTTGTCTTCGAGCGCTTCCATCAAACGCAGCACTTGTTGAGCGGTCGAGCCGGTTACTTGAACCGAGTTGATGGGCCGCATCGTAATGTCGGACGAGATGGGCTCGATGCCCGAGGCTTTGACCGCGTCGAGCACCGCGTTGAAGTCTTCAGGCGAAGTAATCATTTCCCAGGTTTCCTCATCGCCTTGTACATCCTCGCCGCCGGCCTCGAGCGCGAGTTCCATCATCTTCTCTTCGTCTGCCGCGCTCTTGTCGATGATGATTGCGCCCTTCTTTTGAAACATCCATGCGACCGATCCGGACTCCCCAAGATTGCCGCCATGCTTGGAGAAGATATGCCGGATCTCTGCTACGGTTCGGACGCGATTGTCCGTCTGGCATTCGACGAACACCGCAACGCCGCCGGGTCCGTAGCCTTCATAACTGATGTCTTCGATCGCCGCGCCCGCGATCTCGCCCGTGCCGCGCTTGATCGCGTTGGTCATCGTATCTTTGGGCATGTTGAGCGCTTTGGCGTCGTCCATCGCCTTGCGCAGCCGCGGATTGCCAAAAGGATCGCCGCCGCCTCGCGCTGCTACGGTGAGTTCCTTGATCAGTTTTGAAAACGCTCTGCCTCGCTTGGCGTCGATCGCGCCTTTCTTATGTTTGATCGAATGCCACTTTGAATGTCCCGACATTAGTTCTTACCTCCTGGCGCGCCCTGACTCTTCCGGTCCCAGCAGTTCGAGAACGCGCTCGGCGCTGATATTGGAAACGCGTATAACCTTGTCGCGCGATGACTCTCCGGAAATTATTTCAATCGATGTTGCGCCCACCTTGAGCAGCTTTGCAAGGAAGCGCCGGCACTCTTCATTAGCCTTGCCGTCGACCGGAGGCGCCGCGACTCTCAACTTGATTGCTCCCGCGTGCTCGCCGACTATTTCCGTTCGTGAGGCTCGCGGCTGGACCCTTAGTCTGATTGTGACCGCGTTGTCTTTTTCACTCAGGTCCAGCACATCTTGCCACTCACCGGCTGACCAGATCCGCGAGGAAGCCGGTGAGAATTTGAACTATAAACATCGCTACGATCGGTGAGAAGTCGAACATCCCGGCTACGAACACGCGGCGAAGCGGTTTGAGCAGCGGCTCTGTAATTGCGAACAGGAAATGAAACCCGCGATTCCTGTAGCCAACGCCAAAAAACGGCAGGAAAAACCGCAGGAATATTGCGCCCACGTACAACAAACCCAAGAGCCTTATCAACTCGCCCGCCATCGCCCCCGAAGCGATTGCTCCGATCATTATGTTGCGGACTATCGCGCCCAGAATGCCGCCGAGCTGGCCTAGCATGCTGGCGATAAAAAGACCGGTGACCAGAATCAGCACTCCCATCACCAGCGGGATGAGGTCGTATCTCAAATAGCGTCCGCCGCCGAATTGCCCCCTTACAGGACGGACCATCGGTTCGGTGATCCGGGTGAGATGATAAGGTATTCGCCCGAACGGGTTCGCTCCCAGCCACGTCAGCAGAACACGCAGGAACAACAAAGACGAAACGGCGATCGTCCCCCAGAAAACAATCTGTGATATCCAGTACAGTGCGATTACGATAAAGGTCACTCTCAGCCCTCACCATCAGTTCGGTTCATTTTTCATTGTCCATTTTCATTCCATTTTCCGTTTCCATTTCCGTTTGCATTGTCCATTTTCCATTTGAGATTGGAGATTGGGGATTTGAGATTGAGATTTGAGATTGGAGATTGGAGATTTGAGATTTGAGATTTGAGATTTGAGATTGGAGATTGCCGAAATCAATGCTCTCGAGGTCGCCGGAATGACAAAACTCAAATGTCCAATTATCTCCAATCTGAAATCTCAAATCTCCAATCTCAAATCTCCAATCTCAAATCTCCAATCTCAAATCTCCAATCTCCAATCTCAAATCTCCAATCTCCAATCTCCAATCTCCAATCTCAAATGGAAAATGACTACTCTCTTCTTCCAAAAATCGCCGTACCCACTCGCACCATAGTCGCCCCCTCCTCGATCGCCACTTCAAAGTCGTGGCTCATACCCATGGACAAGTCCGTCAATTTTCGTTCAGCCGTTCGCTTCCTATTCAGGCCCTCTAATACTTCGCGCAGCTTTCGAAAGTAAGGCCGCGTTTGCTCGGGCGAATCAAAAAAGGGTGGCAACACCATCATGCCTTTCAGCTCCAGGTGCTGCGCCTGATCAAGCGTTTCAATGATCGGCGCCAATTCATTTTCATCCGCGCCCGATTTCGTCGGCTCGTGAGCGAGATCAACCTGAATCAGAACCTCCGGCCTTCTGTTCAACTCTCCCGCGATCCGATCGAGCCGCTCGACTAACTCCACGCGGTCGATTGTATGAATGACCTCAAATGTTTCAACTGCCTGTCGGGCCTTGTTCGACTGGAGATGCCCGATCAAGTGCCAGCGAACGTCTCCGCTTATCTGAGCTGCCTTTGCGATGCCTTCCTGCACGCGGTTCTCGCCCAGGTCGCGGGCACCCCCATCAACCGCCTGTTGCACTGTCGCTGAATCGAATGTCTTTGATACGGCGATGAGGGTTATGTCTTCGGCGCTTCTGCCGGCGCGTTCGGCCGCCCGCGCGACTTGTTCGCGGACCCGCGCAAGCCGCTCTCGTATATGTTCCGACATCGCGTGGCAATCTTATCAGCGGCCCTCAGACGGTGACAAGCAAACGGGCCTTGCCGTAGCGGGTGGTTTGAGGTGCGGTTCAGAGTTCAAGCTTCAGCTTGCTGTTTTTCGACGCGTGAAGCTCAAAGAGCAAGCTAAAGATTGAACTCTGAACATCAAGAACTCTGAACATCAAACCGACCCACTACTGCACGCCACGACACATCCAGGTAAACAATCGCTTACCTTGAGATTGGCCGGGCGGCGGGAGCAAAATACCGTCATGACGCGCTCCGAGAAACGCCAGGATCTGGTCGTGTTCATACAGCACCACGTCTCGTCGACTTGCGTGGAATGCGGGAAGGAATTGTTCAAGGGATATCTGATCCGCTTTCAGCGTGAGAAGGGCGCGATCTGTCTGGAGTGCTCCGATCTGGACCACCTCGAGTTCCTGCCGAGCGGCGACGCGGCCATTACGCGGCGGTCCAGGAAATACTCGAAACTGTGGGCGGTAGTCGTCAAGTTTTCTCGCGCTCGCCGTCGCAATGAACGCCAGGGAATCCTTGCCGAGCCCGAAGCCATCGAACGCGCAGTCGCTGAGTCAGACGCCGATTCAGAAGAACGCGAACGCCGGCGCGAACGAGAAGCTGTGCGTCGTGACGCGCTCGATCGCAAGTACGTTGCGGAGTTTGCCCAGGCTATTCGCGAACAATTTCCCAAGGTACCTGCCGGCGCGGATATCAAGATCGCCGAGCACGCTTGTTTGAAGTACAGCGGGCGAGTTGGAAGGTCGGCAGCCGCCAAATCGTTTGAACCTGATGCTGTGTTCCTCGCCGTGCGAGCTCACGTGCGGCACGCGTACACAGACTATGATGAATTGCTCTTCAGATATGACGACCGCCAGCTTGCGCGCGAAACAGTGAAAGAGAGAATAGAAACCGTCCTCGATCAATGGCGCGGGTGAACAGAAAGTAGTGGTCAGTGGGCAGTGGTCGGTGGTCGGTGGTCAGTGGGCAGTGGGCAGTGGTTAGTTACTGACCACTAACCACTGACCACTAACCACTGCGCCCAGGCTTACCCCAGCCGCCGCCGCCGGGGCTCTCAATCCGAACGCGATCGCCTGCGTCGGCACGAGTCGAGTCCTTACTTGCGAGCACTCGTTCGCCGTCCTTTGTTATCAACACAGTCAGGCCCGCGGCTCCCGGCTCGCCGCCCTTCAGACCGTAAGGCCGCGTTTTTCTCCGATCGGAAAGAATCGTCACTTGAGCATCGCTCAACAACTCTATCTCGCGAACGATCCCGTCACCGCCTTGAAACCGGCCTCCACCGCCGCTTCCACGGCGTATGGAGTACCGCCGCACGCGCATCGGGTAAGCGTATTCCATCGCTTCGGCAGGCGTGTTCAGCGAGTTAGTCATGTGAGTGTGAATTCCGTCGATGCCGTCGAGCCCCGGCCTCGCTCCCATTCCGCCGGCCACCGTCTCGTAATATGCGAACTGCTTTCCCGTTCGCGAATCCGTTCCACCGATCGTCAGGTTGTTCATCGTTCCCTGGCTCGCCGCCGGCACCGGAGCGCCTGTCTTTGAGAGAGCCAACAACACCGTGTCCACTATTCGCTGAGAGGTCTCGACGTTACCGCCGGCGACCGCCGCGGGGGGCGCGGCGTTGACCACCGTCCCAAGCGGCCCCGTAACTTTGATCGGCTGCATTATTCCCCAACTTGCGGGCACGTTCGTCGCGATCAGGCAGCGGAAGACGTAATACACCGCCGAGACTGTGATCGCTTCAACCGCGTTAATCGGACCACGCACCTGAGGCGAGCTGCCGGTGAAATCAACTGTCGCGCGATCGCCTTTGATCTCGATGCGAACGGCGATTCTAACGGGGTCGTCGGTGTAGCCATCATCGTCGAGAAAGTCTTCGCCTTCGTACACCCCGTCGGGCAAGTCTCGAATCACTCGCCTCATCATTTCGCCGGTGTAGTTGATCAAGTGCGAAGCATACTGATCGGCTTCTTTGAATCCGTATCGCTCGACTATTTCAAGCAGCCGCTGCTGGCCGGTTGCGACCGCGCCAAGCTGCGCCGTGAGATCGCCCTCGCGCTCCTCGGGGATTCGAACGTTGGCCGAGATCAATCGCATGACGTCGTCGTTTACGCGTCCGCCGATCATCAACCGAACCGGCGGAATCCTCAAACCTTCCTGGTAGATCTCATCTGCTCGCCCCATCGAGCCCGGCGTCGCGCCTCCGATGTCCGCGTGATGCGCGCGATTTGCAACGTAGAAGAGCGGACGGGGAGACAGGGCGACTCGGCGACGGGGCGACTTCTCTCTGCGTCGCCCTCTCGCCTCGTCGCCCTGTCTCCCCGTCTCCCCTTGCCCGTATACGCCTGCAACCATCGTCACATCGGGCAGGTGCGTTCCGCCCGCGTAAGGATCGTTGAGCACGACTATGTCGCCGGGATTGAGATCTACTGTTTCAAGAGCGGCTCGCACGGACATCGGCATCGAGCCGAGATGCACAGGCATGTGATCGCCTTGAGCGACAAGCGCGCCTTCACTGTTGAAAACCGCGCAGGAGTAATCTCGGCGCTCTTTTATGTTTGGCGAAAAAGCCGATCGGCGGAGGCTCACACCCATCTCTTCGGCGACAGATGAGTAGAGGGATTTGAAGATTTCGAGTTTGACCGGATCGACTCTCATTGGTCGCTCGAGGGCGGCGCTTGGATAGCCGCTCGAATCCATTGACGGAATGCCGCCAGGGCAGGAGTTTGGCCCTGTGTCTTGCTTTGATCGAGGAAATCGGTCATGGCTTGAGCTGTCAGGAAAGGAAACGACAGACTAGCCTCGCGTTCGAGATAACTATCGATGGCCAGATGGTAGATGCGGGCTCGTTGTCCGTCATACCGCCAGATTTCCGGCACCAGGAACGCTGCGTAGATGTGAAACTTGCTAAGCGATTCGTTGGTGATGTCGACTTCAACAACAACGTCCGGCGGCGGGTCAATGTCGAGATCGATTCGACGCTTGCCGATGATCGCGCTCGCGCTTTTCACATAGAAACTTTGATCCCCCTCTGAGCCTTGCAGCAACCTCTCTTGCTTATAGGTCGTAGCGCCGGCCGCCTCTATGGCTATGTTCATTTCCTCGGATAGGATGTGTCCCATTCTTGAAAAAAAGCCTATGTAGTTTTCGTGCTCAAAGGTTGGACCCGTAATCTCAACTCTCCCGTGATCGTAGCTCACGCGCATTCCCCGCCACTCAGTCAACTGGTCGAGCAGGTGCTCGTATTCATCCCAACTGATGCCTTCAAGCCGCAGCATTGCGCCGTCCGGGAGATGTTCGATTACTTCCAGATAATCTACGGTAGCCGCACTCATTAGATCCGCTCCAAACTGTCCTGTTTGACGCTCGAATTATACCTCATAACGCCTTGTCTCAAAGCATTGGACTGCCGCCCGCTAACGCGAGTCTCCAACGCTATCATCTAACGTAAATTGGGTTAGAGTAAATCCACGGGCGCTGCTCGCCATCCACTTCAAGCCAGGCTTCGATGCGATACACGCCGGGCGCTTTTACGTCGGAATCTATCCGCGTCGAGTTCGTAGTTTGAATCACTTCGCCGTTGCGGATCAGCTTCATCGTGCATTTGACAGGCGTCGCAGCGCGAAGAACCAACGCGCCGCCCAGCTTAACTTCGTCACCCATTACTGCGGCGCGTTTTCCGCCCTTCATCGCAACGAAAGCAAACCCGGTCGAGTCGCATAACCAATCGTGCGCTACAAATGCGTGCCCGCTTCTCAGCGCGTCGCGTACGGCTGCCTCGCTCAACTCATGAGCCAGTATGTGCGTTGACACGTATCTCAAACTACGCTCATACGGATCGAAGTCGAGCTTTGCGATCAACTCACCCGGCCTTCTTCCTTTGACCAACGCAGCGACGCCGCGCACTTTGTCGGTTGTTATCCGAGTCGTCGTAGGCTTGCTCGTTATGTAGCCGACTTCGACCGTGCTCTCGTCGATCGCTGTAACCGTAAATACCTGATTGTGATGACAGTCGTTCGCCGCGACGCCGGTCAGTCGGTGCTGCTGTGCGTCGCGATCCCACTTGGCGAGGATGTCGGCCAGATAATCCTGCTGGGCGCCAAAGACTTCTTCCGGATATTCATTGAGCGCGGCTACCAGTTGCGGCAGCCGAACCGGATCAGTCAACGTTCCCTGAAGCCAGAGATTAAACGCGCCTTCGGTTTTGACGTCGGTGTGATGATTGTAAATCTCGAGGCCGTCCAGTTGATCGGTCGGCCAATCGAAGCGCTCCTCGACGTGAGATAGAAAGATATTCCCGCCGCCCTCACGAACCGTTGCGATGTACTGCTCGCGCTTGCCGGCTTCGATTCCCTTGATCGGCTTCATTTCGTTTCCTTTGATCGATTTCATAGGAAACGACAGAAAGCCCTGGTCCTCGGCTCCAGGAATGAACAACACGCCATCGTGAAAGCCGCGCCAACTGTCATTAATGAAGTCGCGCTCCGGCCTGACGTGATCGGTAAGCATGACGACGCTAACGCCGGCTCGGTTCGCGGCCGCAAGCAGCTCGGGCCGAGTCCCACCGGTATGCGGTGCGTCTTCGGCGTGTGCGTGCAGGACCGCTCGATATTCGTTGTAGCCGGTTGCGAGTGAGACCGGCTTTCGTTCGGTTTGATAGCGGAGTCGATCGGCGTGAACGGCTTTTAAGCGTTCGATCTGCATGCGCTCGATGCTTGAGTACTTGCGCCCGGGCCCCAGCCGCGGAGTAGTTTGGCCTGCGAGTGAGACGCCTAGAAGAACCGTTATCAATATTGCTGGATATGTCTGCTTAATCATTTGTGTGATTGGAGTCGAAGGCTTTCACTTCGTCAAGGTAGTATCGGCATTGGCCTTCAGGTTCACAAGAGTGAGAGCATCTTCAAACTTTGATGTTTCGCTGATGCTTACCTTGATGTTCGGAGAAGTACGATTTATCTTAGAAACTCCTGGGTATAAGCAACGCGGCCACAAGTGGGACATTGCGCCACTGCGCGAATTGGCTCATCGAAGGAGAGTGGATGGCGAATGGTGGCAGGAGCGTACACCCAAAGGCTTTGCCGAATTACCAGAATGCCGAGATCGCGCGAGAGAAGCTCGAAGGCTATGCACTGAACCCAAATCATGAAGCAGCGCGACCTGACGGCTCCAGTGGAAAGAATAAGGCAAGAGTTTTCAGGGCTGCGCTTGGATTCGATCAGTCAAATTGGGAGATTCTGAAGCAACGCATATTGGATGAACTGCCATATCACGAGGCCGTTCTTGAGGCTGAGAGAAAAGACCGGGGGAAGGCGTATCATGTCGATGTGCCGATACTGGGAGTAAATGGGGGCACCAGGAACGTGCGGACTGCTTGGCTGATAAGGCACGGCAAGGATAATGCGAGCCTAGTTACTTTGTGGGTACTCCCATAGAGGAGGGTGACCATGCTCAAAACCCGGACAGCGAATCTATTGGATATCGTCGAGTTGGTCGAGGATCTGCCTGAGTACGACGTGAAACGCGGCGAGCAAGGAGTCGTAGTCGAAGTCTTTGATGATCCCGAAGAAGGTTATATCTTGGAGTTCGGTGACCCATCGGGAACATCATCGAAGCTGGCCTACTGGGTGAAGCCGGAACAGATCAAGCGGGTGACTCCGAGAAAAGCCAAATGGAGCTCGACTCCTACATCGCCGCTTAGCTGAGTGCACCGCGGACCCTGAAGTTTTGAATAACAGTCAATAGAGTCATCGGAAAATTCACGTCGCTTTGAGTTGCCGCATCCGATATACCGGTTTATCATTTGAATCAATGTTCGCGAAATCGACACTGGCTGAACTCACCCTCCTGAATCCACTGCTCGCTTGAAGCGCGCTGGACGATAGTTCCCTTTTCGTCCAGCTTCCTTGTCCAATTCAAATTGCAATTTGTATCGTTGAGGCTATTAGCGATGAAAGAAAAATACTTCCCACAAGAGATCGAACCAAAATGGCAGAAGCGCTGGGCTGATGAGAAGACCTTCGAGGTCACTGAAGAGCCCGCACGCGAAAAGTTCTACTGCCTCGAAATGCTCGCCTACACTTCCGGACGCGCGCACATCGGGCACGTCTCAAATTACGCGATCGGCGATGCGCTCGCCTGGTATAAGCGAATGCGCGGCTTCAACGTGATCCACCCCTTCGGTTGGGACGCGTTTGGGCAGCCCGCCGAGACCGCCGCCATCAAGGACGGCACCGATCCCGAGAAGTTCACTCGAGACGCAATCGCGACGATGAAAGGGCAGCTTCTGCGAATGGGAATCAGCTACGACTGGTCTCGCGAAGTCGCGACTTGTGATCCCGACTACTACAAGTGGAACCAGTGGTTTTTTATTCGAATGTTCGAGCGCGGAATGCTCTATCGCAAGAACGCGCCGGTCAATTGGTGCCCGAAGGAAAACATTTCTCTTTCCAACGAGCAAGCCTCCGGAGGCGAGTGCTGGCGCTGCGGAACAAAGGTCACCCAGAAGGAGTTGATGCAGTGGTTCGCGCGAATCACCGACTACGCCGATCAATTGCTCGATGGGCTTAATCAACTCGAGGGCGGGTGGCCCGAGCGAGTGATCTCGATGCAACGCAACTGGATCGGCCGCAGCGAGGGCGCTCACGTCGAGTTCAAGATTGAAGGTTCGGATGAGACGGTCACGGTGTTCACTACCCGCATCGACACGATCTACGGCGCGAACGCAATTGTTCTCGCGCCCGAGCATCCGCTTGTCGCAAAACTTCTCGAGGGTAAGCCGCAACGCGACGACGTGCTGGCATTCGCCGAGAAGCTGAAGCAGGAACAGCGCGAGGGCCGGGTCGATGAGATCGAGAAGCACGGTATCTTCACCGGCCGCTACGCGATCAATCCATTCAACCAGGAGCCGGTCCCGATTTGGATCGCAAACTTCGTGCTGATCCAGTACGGCACCGGCGCGATCATGGCGGTGCCGGCGGGCGACCAGCGAGACTTCGAGTTTTCGCGGAAGTACAACCTCCCGTTTCGTCAGATCAAGCTGACTGCCGAAGGTCGCGAGATTCCTACTGAAGAAATGGAAGCCCCGGACGAATCCTGGAGCACCACGGTCAACACCGGCGAGTGGAGCGGCTTGTCTTCAGAGGAAGCGAATCGGTCGATGACCGAATACGCCGAAGCGCACTCGATCGGGAAAAGCGCGATAACTTACAAGCTTCGTGATTGGGGCATCTCACGCCAGCGCTACTGGGGCACGCCGGTTCCGATGATCCACTGCGAACAAGACGGAATAGTGCCCGTTCCGGACTACGAGCTGCCGGTCGTGTTGCCAAAGGGCGTCAACCTGAGAGTAGAAGGCGGATCGCCGCTCGATCATGTGCCAGACTACGTCAACGTTTCGTGCCCGAAATGCGGAGGTCCGGCCAAGCGCGATACGGACACGATGGATACGTTCGTCGATTCGAACTGGTACTACTTCCGCTACTGTGATCCGCATAACGATCGGATGCCGTTTGATCCGGAGAAGGCCGCGTACTGGATGCCGGTCGATCAGTACATTGGCGGCATCGAGCACGCGGTGCTGCACCTGATCTACACTCGATACTGGAACAAGGTGATGCGCGACATGGGCCTGGTGAAGGTCGATGAGCCGGTGAAGCGCCTGCTCACGCAGGGGATGATCAACAAGGAAACCTACTTTTGTTCCGAGCACGAGTGGCTGTTTCCCGAGCAGGTTACCGAACAGAAGACCTGCGCGATCTGCGGGCGCGAAGTGATCACCGGCCGCGTCGAGAAGATGTCCAAGTCCAAGAAGAATGCGGTCGATCCTATCGAGATGATCAACATTCACGGCGCGGACTCGCTGCGATTGTTTGTGCTGTTTGCGGGCCCGCCCGAGAAGGACAAGGAATGGTCGGACACGGGTTTTGAAGGGGCGGCCAGGTACCTGCAGCGCGTATGGCGCATAGCTTACAAATGGCAGAGCCGGATTGTCGGCGCGACCGTCGGGCCGATCACCGAGACGGAACTTCAGGACTATCAGCGAAGGCTTCGCCGCCGCACGCATCAGCTCATTCGATCGATCACCGAGAACTTCGAAGAGCGTTTGCATCTGAACACGTGCATCTCGTCGCTGATGGAGCTGACCAACGAAATTCATACGTTTGATCAGGCAGTCGACAAGAGCGGCACGGCCAGCGGCTCAGATGTAGCATTGGCGCGCGAAGCGTTCGAAGCCTTGATTCGGATGCTTGCGCCGTTTGCTCCACACATTTCAGAAGAGTTGTGGCAGAACTTTGGTCATTCGGAGAGCCTTTCTCGATCACAGTGGCCGGACTTCAACGCTGAGCTGGCCCGCGAAGAGGAAATCGAAGTAGCGGTGCAGGTGAATGGCAAGCTGCGAAGCCGCATCTTCGCGAGAGCGGATGCGAGCGATGATGAGCTGCGCGAGGCCGCGCTCGCGGATGAAAAGGTCCGATCGGCGACAGCCAGCCACGAGATCGTAAAGACGGTCATTGTCCCGCGTAAGCTCGTTAACTTTGTGATCAGGTAATTTCGATCACTACGCCGAGAGGCCGGCGCTGAACCTCTTAGCGCCGGCCTGTTTTAGTCCTTAACGCGGATGCCCGCGGCTACACCGTTTCTCCGGGTTCTCTCGGCTTGGGTACTTCCTTTGGCGCTTTTGGTTTTTCTTCAGGCGACTTGCCCACCGATCGCAGGTTCATGAACTTGTTCAAAGTATCAAACCAGAACGGCGCGCCCAGCGACGCCGCAAACCCAGTCAACAACCACCCGACGAGATGGAATTTAAAGGTTTGCAACCACAAGGCCCCCCAGCTTATGTCGGAATCCGCTTTGCTTTTAATTTTCGATCCCGGCCACCAGCCCGGCCACTCGCGAAGCCCCTCCACCGGCTGATCGGTCCAGCCTATCGGCAATCCGAGCCCGCCGAGCTGTTTGATTCGCTCTTGAATCTCTTTTTTGGAATCGACGGTTGGTTCACTCTTTTTCGCAAGCTCCTGGGCCTGAGCAACAAGCGAGTCGCGAAGCGCCGAGTCATTCGCAATTGTCTTGACGATCAGGAACGTATCCACGTTAAGCGCAAACGCGAAGACGATGCCGAGGATAACGTGAATGACCTGCGTCTTGCGTTTGTACCAACCACTAACTCGATCCATTGCGTTGTTGAACCAGACCTCGACATTGACCTTCAGTTTTTCGACGTCATGCTCCGCCTCTTCGGATAACACAAGGAGAGATTTCTTCAGGTTCTCGTTGGGAACAGCATTGATCAGGTCCTTAAGCTCTTGCGGCGTTTTGATTTCCTTACCGAGGATTCCGACCTCGTCCAACAGCGAGAGCGCGAACGTGCGAGAGGGGATGTACGAAGGTCTTCCGCCCGGCCTGGACAGCGAGTTCACGAGCGGATGGCCGTAAATCTTGAGGATGATATCCTCAGCCTCCCCGGCGACTCCTTGCGATCCTGATTTTGTTAATGCGGGAGACCCGGCGTCCTCGCCAGCCGGCGGCTTAGCCAGGTCAGCAATCGGGTTGCGAATCCAATTGACTGCCCGTAACAGAAAGTTCTGAGGCGTACTATCGCCTCGTAGGCTCGGTTGCAGCAGGTTACGAATCCCCTCCTCAAGGTTTGTCGCGCGCCACTTCAACCAGGAAGCTATCAATTCACTGACCGCCGTGACTATCAGGCTCACTACCAGAAAAACAAAAATCAAACCGATTGCGAGATCGAGAATCGATGAACCAAACATTTCGAACCTCCTCCAGGCGGATTGTGTTGTCGGAGACTCAGCTCAACGCGCTAACCTGAGTCAGCAAAGATAAAGAGTACCGCAGTAGCGCCGCCGACCTGAGGGGTAAGACAGGCGCGCAACATACCATACCGACAGACTGGGATCAACGGGACCACAATTGACGGGTGTGATTAAAAATGGGACTTGGGTGCGACTTAGGTCACTCGGAACTCAGAGCGAGGAATCGAGCGTTCCGCCCGGCAACCCCGTAGGGGTGCGATGTTTATAGTTACGGACGCCGACGTGGACTCCTGGCTCCGTTAGGTGCGGCATAGAGTTGAGCGCAGGAACATTTCACCCTACGGGGTTGGCAA
>DATNBZ010000236.1:0-27970 GCA_035607285.1 Blastocatellia bacterium
TTCCGGAAGAGGACGCGCCCGGAGTCGACATCATCATTCCTGACTTCTCGTTCATCGAGCAATACCGCGATGAGATCACAGCCATCGTTTTGACGCACGGGCATGAGGATCACATCGGCGCAGTGCCTTTTCTTTTGAAGGAGGTCAACGTTCCGGTCTATGGAACGCACCTTACGCTTGCGCTGCTTGAAAACAAGTTCGACGAACACGGGCTCAAGGCTGAGCTTCACGCGGTCGAGTCCCGGGACCGGGTTGCGCTCGGCAACTTTGAAGTCGAATGGATTCACGTCTCCCACAGTCTCACTTCCTGCACCGCGGTCGCGGTGACCACTCCTGTCGGCGTAGTGATTCACTCGGGTGATTTCAAGATCGACGACACGCCGGTGGTTGGACCCCCGACTGACCTCGAACGCTTGAGCGAATACGGTGACCGCGGCGTGCTTGCGCTACTTGCCGATTCGACGAATGCCGAACGGCCCGGACGCACGCAGTCTGAACGCGCGGTCATCCCGGCGCTCGAAAAGGTCTTCGACGAGACGCAAGGCCGAATCGTTTTGAGTTGTTTCACCAGTTCGGTTCACAGAATCCAGATCGTGCTCGACCTCGCGCGCGAGTATCAGCGTCGCGTCGCGCTGTTGGGCAGAAGCATGTTGCGCAACGTTGAAACCGCGGACAGTCTTCGTCAATTGACCGTTCCGGACGGCCTCTTCGTGAGCGCGTCGGAAGCGCGGCAGATGAACGACGATGAATTGGTGCTGCTGGTAGCGGGATGCCAGGGCGATCCGATGTCCGCGATGACCAAGCTCGCAACCGATCAACATAAGAATCTCTTTGTCGATGAGGGCGACACGGTAGTGCTTTCGGCGCGTCAGATTCCGGGCAACGAGCCCGCGATCTCGCGTTTGATTTCGCACTGCTACAAGCGCGGCGCCCGGGTCATCGACAGCAGCGTCGCGCGGATTCATGTGTCGGGTCACGGGAGCCAGGAGGATTTGAAGATACTGATTGAAGCCGTCAGACCGAAGTTCCTCGTGCCGATTCACGGCGAACATCGCCAGCTCTACAGGCATCGCGATTGGGCTCGCAGCATTGGGATCGTCGACCCGGAAAACATAATTGTGTTTGAGAACGGCGACGTGCTCGAGCTTGGCGAGGACAGCGCGGAGATTATCGCGACCGAATACGTAGGGCGAACATTCATCGATTCGAGTTACGAACGAGTCGAAGATTTGGTCGTGCGAGACCGCAAACATATCTCATACGACGGCATCGTTCTGGCAATCGTCGCCATCAACCCGACGTCGGGCGAACTGGAGTCGGAGCCCGAGGTCGTTACTCGAGGCTTCATACACGAAGAGGACTCGGGCGAGATGCTTACGCAGCTCAAACAATTAGTTGCCGAGACGATCTCAACAGCGGCGCACGAAGAGCGCATCGACTACGCGGTGATCAAGGAAAAAATCCGGATCGCGCTCAAGCGGTTCATTCAAAGGTCGACGGGCCGCCGCCCTATGATCATTCCTGTGGTGGTCGAGGTATAGCGGTAAAGCAGAGTCTCTGCGTTTGGGGACCGGGCAGGAAATCTTGCTTGCCCCAACTCGCCGCTCTGAGTCGATTGTGGTAGATTGGTACGACGATTCGCACGAAGTAGTGATGCCATGAATACAGTTACTGAAAACAACGCAAGAGAGGCAACTCTCGATCCCGAACCGTTTACACCTAAGACACCTTTGGGGAAGAAACTCCTGGCTATTCGCAGTAGTATTATCGCCGAAGGCCTCCCTTTACTGACGCAAGAGGAAATCGAAAGGGAAGTCGCCGAACGCAGAGGCGGCTTCAACAATGGGTCGCTATGATCAGGACCTACCTTGATGCGGGCGTTTTGATTGCGGCCGCTCGCGGGAGAGCACCTCTTGCCACAAAAGCATTAGACATTCTTGATGATCCCAACAGACAGTTCGTTTCAAGTATCTTCCTGAAGTTGGAAGTGTTGCCTAAGGCTGTCTATCACAAAAACACTTCCGAGGTTGAGTTCTACGAGGCGGTATTTGATGCCGTAACCGATTGGGCTGAATCCACAGATGAGATTATCGAAAGAGGGTACAGCGAGGCCTTAGCGTTTGGATTAGCTGCGCTCGATGCTCTTCATGTAGCCGCTGCCGCGATTCTAGGTGCGGACGAATTGGTGACTACTGAGAAAAGCGATAAACCGATCTACCGAACAGGGGCCGTTAAGATAGTCTCGCTATGGGAATAAGAAGCAATCTGAGAGGCGAGCCGGCCCTAACTCTCTGTCGCGTTGGAACGAGCATCGGAAAGACAACAGAGCGCCCGCCTATGATTATTCCGGCCTTGTTGAGGTTTGGCCGTTGACCAGAATTCGGAAGCGGCAGGTGTTCTTTTGCGTCGCTGCTGTTCTGGTCGCGGCCCTCGTGATTTATGCTTCGTGGGTCGAGCCTTACTGGATCGAGATCACCCATCATCGCGTTGCGGCACCATTCAAGCCCCCTCTGAAGATTGCTCACCTCACGGACATCCACACATACGGCCTGGGCCGGAGAGAGCGGAAACTGCTCGAAGTCATCGAGACCGAGCAACCAGATGTGATTGCCATCACGGGAGACTCGATAAATATTACTTCTGACTATCCCGGTCTTCGCGAGTTGCTCAATCAACTCCACGCACCGCTTGGTGTCTGGGTTGTGCGCGGTAATCACGAAGGTTGGTGGCCGGTTGATAACGAAGAAGAGTTTTACAAATCGACCGGAGTAAAACTGCTGGTGAATGCGAGCGCCGAGGTGCGCGACGGCATTTGGTTCGTGGGGTTCGATGATCTTTACGCCGGCGAACCCGACCTCAAGAAGGCGTTAGCGGGAGTCCCCGGGTCGGCTTACAAGATCGCGTTGTTTCACTCTCCGATTTACTTTGAGACTGAAGCTGGTCGTTCAGATCTGGTGCTTGCGGGTCACAGCCACGGCGGGCAAGTAAAGCTGCCGTTCATTGGAGCGCCTTACACACCGCCGTTTTGCGGCAAGTTCCTTGAAGGTTGGTTTGAGTCAAGGGGAACAAAAATGTACGTAAGCCGGGGCATCGGCACTTCAATTGTGGACGTTCGTTTTTTGTGCCGCCCAGAGATAGCAATCATCGCCTTAGGAGGTTAGTGCTGAGTCCTTTAACGATCCAAACGCTCTCCTGTATACCCCCATGGTCACAAATCGATATCAATGCTTACCTGTGTCTGCCACCCTTTTTTCTTCGCAGTCTCTTGCGCGGCGATCATCAACTGGTATCGCTCTTTGATCTTCTCCGACGCAAACTGAAAAATCTCCTGCAGATCTTCTCTCGTTTCAATTGATTCGGTTAGAAAGGAAAAAACCGGCGCCTGGTCATCGGGGGGAAGTCTCCATATCTTCTGCCCATCTTCACCCTTCATCCTTGTTTTCACCATAAGTGTCGTTGGACCCGAGTGATGAGCGCAGAACTCAGCGCTTAGAAAATCTCGCATGAGACTGTGCACGAATTCATACGACTGAGGGCGTTTCAGGGCGAGATTGGTCTTGACCAAGTGTTCAACTTCAATTTGGGTTAGGCCTTCATCTGGTTGAAAGCTAAATTGTCCATTTTTCCACATATTCCACGCATGTTCACAAATCCTTGCAGAAGGAAAAGGCTTGATCTGAATCGCAACCCGCTCGTATTCCCTCTTTGAGGACTCGACCATTGCCGTGTAAAGCTCCACCCGGTTCTGAGGTAAACTCGGGCTATCTTTTCCAGAATCCGAAGTTTCTTGGCCCTCTGCTTTTGACTGTTGTCTGATAAGCTGTTCAACTAGCCTGACATCATAACCACATTTAACCTCTTTCCAGAGCCCTGGCGCTCCTTTGATTGCCGCATCAGCGGGAGCATCTCCGACAAGTTTTCGCAGCAGTGTCTTAGCAAACGCAGGATCGAAGAACGGTAGCCTGTACCGCGTGAAAGAGTCGCTAATAGAATCTGTTTGAGAAGTCGCTATTAGCCTTACGGAGGAATGGGTGACAGCAAATTCACTAAGCGCACCATCAATATTAACTTCATTCAGCCCATCTAGCACGATCACGAAATCACTATTGCGCAATAGAGATTCAAAGAATGAACCCTCTCTATCAAAGGTCATCTCTTTTCCGTCCAAGGCAGAACGGGCGAGTTCGCTGACCGTTATGCTCTGCGAGCCTACTAGCTCACGCAGCCTAATCCATATGGGAATAAACCCATACTTCTTCCAGGCCGCTCGTAATGACGTTTCGTTACAATATGTCTGCATCAGGTTCCTCGCCAGCGCAGATTTCCCAGTTCCAGGTCCACCCAGAATAAGAATTCGCAGCTCATTAGAGAGCCGTTTGATAATCTCCGTAGACTCGATTGGGTCGACGGGCGTCCCGTCGAATTCTTTACCTGGGGGAATTAGATGGTAAGGAACATAGAGGTGAGTATTCGACCAATCTTTCTTCAGCTCATCAAAGTATCGTTCAAGAACCCAAATTCGAATGGGTCTGACATAGCGCAACGCGAAGCCGAAGTAAATACCGATCTTCCGCATCAGTGGGTCAGTGAGAATATCAAAGCATCTCTTCGACTTCCGTGCGCCGACAAGAAGCACGAGAAACAATATGGCAGTAATGACAATATAGAGAAAGCTCAGGAACTTTCCCCAATCTAAAAGACTCTCAAATAGCGACGAATAGACATTAAATGCCAGCGGCTCACTTTCCGAAGTGTTCCCCGTTAAGTCAGTAGCTTGAATGGTCAATCTATACTTTCCGGGTGATAGATTGGGCATTGTCATTTGACTTTGACCTTGGAGCCACCATTGGTCCGGAGTAGTTTTATTACCTCCCGCATCTTTGCTGACTATGGCACCGGTCTCGTCTGTCAGAATTACTCTTATTGTCACATTTTGCGGATTCGCTCGAAGTTCGTAGTTCCTAACTTTCCACTTAACAATGAGGTTGAGACTAGACAAGATTTCTTTTGGTAGTTGAGCAATCTCTATACCAGCATCCCACTTGATTCCGACGCCGCCAACTTTGAAGAGGCCATCCGATGTGCCAATCAGTAGAGAACTCCCAACACGGAGAAAGCGATAGACGGTTCCTGGAAATACACCCTGAGGCGAACCCTCCAATTTATCGTTCCACCGATATAGCCCTCCTGCCGGACGGCCTCCCGGACCTGTTTCCGCACCGATCAACAATGTGTGGTCCACTAGCTGGAAGTCGTGAGCTATTATTTCACTTACCAGTTCGGGTACACCATTTGAATTGTAGTTCCATCGGTACAGTCCTCGTTCCGTAGCGACCAACAGGGTATCGCCTACTTCGTAAAAGCCGTGAGGGGTCCCGATCCCCAGACTCATAAACTCAGGGGCACCCGACAAGCTGGAATTCCACCGAAATACTCCACCTGGTACCCCAATCAAAATAGTCCTGTCGACCTGGTGAAAGGAAAAAATTGCTCTTATCCGTGCGCTTAGAATCTCAGGCGTACCTTTAAACTTATCATTCCACTGATACAATCCTTTTTCTGTGGCAATCAAGAGTGTGCCGCCTGCTTGGTGAAAGCGATAAACCGCTCCCATTCCTGCATCCACGAGGCGGGGTGTACCTTCTAAGTTCTCATTCCACAGGTATAGTCCATCTTGCGCACCAACTAATAGAGCGCTGCCCATAGGATGGAAACTCCAAATGGTCCTTATCTCTGGATCAGCGAACTTAGGCGTATCCTCTAATCTATCATTCCACCTAAATACCCCCTGCCCGCCAATTAATAAGTTGCTGCCCATTTGATAGAGTTGTGCGACTGCGCCTATACCTGAATCTACAAGCCGAGGTGGACCTGTCAAGGTATCATTCCACCGATACAATGCTGATGATGCACCAATCAAGATGGTAGCGCCGATCTGATAGAAACTGGTGAGATTGATCCCGGCATCGACAAGTTGAGATCTCTTGTTCAGCTTAAGATCCCACCGATATAGTCCGCTCTCTGCGGCGACTAATAGGGAGTTGCCTACCTGATGAATACGATAAACGGCTCCCATTTCTCCGTCGATGAGTTGAGGTGTACCGATGAGCTTATCATTCCACCGATACAAGCCACTGCTGGCGCCGATGAATAACTCGCTGTCCACCCGATGAAAACTGTACATACCCATAACGGGTGAATCTAAGAGTTGAGGCGTACCCTCAAGTTTGTCGTTCCACCTATATAGTCCTCGTTCTGCACCGATCAGCAGTGTGCTGCCCACTGAATAAAGGAATCTAAAAGTGCCGTCCACTCCAGCTACGGGCTCAGGGGTGCCGTCCAACGTCGTATTCCACCGATACAGTCCTTTGTTCGCACCTATTAATAGAGCTTTATCGATTGGATGGAATTGAGCAGCGACTATTTCTGGGTACATAAGCTCAGGCGTGCCTTCCAATCTTTCGTTCCAGCGATATAGTCCTTTTTCCGTGGCGAGCAATAAGGTGCTGGCCCATTGGTAAATGCTGCTCACTTGATGAAACCGGTCAGGGAATATCTTCCCTGGATCTATAACTTGAGGCGCGCCGTCCAGCTTGTTATTCCATCGATACAACCCTTTATCAGTACCGATCAGTAGAATGTTGCCGATTTCATGAAAACTGAGAGGAGTCCCTATTCCCGCATCCACAAACTCAGGACCGCCATTTGTCGGGGAGTCACTGTGAACCAACATGGATTGCTGACCGAAGACTGGGCGGGATAACAGGCACGCAACCCACATAATGGACAGAGTGATCGCAACCATTTGTTTGAATCTGGATTTGTTAAGAAGCATGCCTCAACTGACCATTCTACAGTCTCTTCATCCACCCTGTAAGTTTACTTCCATAATTCTACTTATTGAGAAGGCGGGTAGCATTATAGGTATCTGTGTGGAGGGGTGCAATAGGTGCAAATGAAGAATGGGAATCTTTACGGTTTGCACAAATCCGTGAGGTTGATTAAACGCTATAGCTTATCCATTGCGCTCAGTCAAAGCAGAGGGGCGGCGCAAACTTGTCAAGCAGAATACAACAAGATAGATTCTCTCGGCAATCAAACGGCTCAGCGGGCGACGATGAAGAAAAGTCTGTCTCATCTACCTAAGCACAAGAGAGAAGAACTCAAAGAGATTACCTCTATCATTATTTCGAAGGTCGAAGTCGAGATGGTGATCCTCTTTGGTAGCTACGCGCGCGGGAACTGGGTTGAAGACACTTACACTGAAGGACACATCACCTACGAGTACAAGAGCGACTACGACATTCTCGTGGTGGTGAAAGAAAAAGCGGACGCAAACAGACTTAACCTATGGCGTCACGTTGAGGCCGTTATTCATAACACCAGGACTATCAAGACCTGGGTGACTGTGATCGTGCACCATGTGAATGAAGTTAACAGAGAACTCTCGATGGGTCAGTACTTCTTCACCGATATAAAGAAGGAAGGAGTCCTGTTGTACGACTCGAAACGGTTCAAGCTTGCCAAGGCGCGAAAACTGACTACGGAAGAACGAAAGCAGACCGCCCAACAAGATTTCAAATATTGGTTTACGAGTGCTCGATACTTCTTTGATGACTTCGAATTGAATCTCAAGAAGCGGCGTCATAACATTGCGGCTTTTTACCTCCATCAAGCCACCGAGCGGTCTTACATCACAACCTTGCTTGTCTTCACGCACTACAAACCCAAAGAGCACGACATTTCGAAGTTGGGAAAGCAGGTGAACAATCTCGACCCACGGTTCTTTCCTGTGTTTCAGCGCTCGACGCCCGAAGAAGAACGGCTTTTTGACTTGCTCAAGAAGGCATACATAGACGCCCGCTACAAGCGAGAATACAAAATAACTAAGAAAGAGTTAGAGTACCTCGCCGGGCGCGTGAGGAAGTTGCATAAGCTGACGAAAGAGATATGCAAAGAGAAGATCGAAGGCTATGCGTAGCGGCGATGTTCTTGTCAGTGGCGCTGCTGGTCTTTTATTAAATCCCAATATGCGCGTTCCGATTCACGCGCTTTGCGTCAGGCTATTCGCAGTTCGTATTCGGCGAACTCCTCCGCTCTGACTGCCTGTTAAGGATAAGGATCGCCGCAAGATCGGCCGCCTTGATATCCGTGATGACTTTCGAAGCCGCCTCTCAATTCCGTGTCTGGTCTTTCGCTGCTTCCAGGAACGCCATTTCTGCTTCCTTCAGCTTCCGTTCACATACCTGTTCATGGTACTGGGCGATTTCCGCCTCTCTACACGCTCGTTCTAACTCATCTGTGCTTGCCGTTAGTACCTCCAGCGGCGGATCAGGGTTCGGGTACTTGGGATTATTCGTCATCAACTTGATTAGTCGCCTGCTTGTGGCAATTCTCTCCCAGACGTTCATCTCATCAAGGTTCATTTCTCTAACTAGCTTCAGCACTTCGTCTTCCATCGGATCCCCCTTATACGAGTTTGTATGCTGAAAAACAGGACGGCTCTTAGAGTAAGGCCCGTCACAGAAAAGAGCAAGCATAGCAATAAACACTTTGCACGAGCCTGCGCCGACAGAAAGTTGTATTACAGAGTAGGTGATGCCCACTGCGGAGCAGGATGCTATTGCCTCGCGCATTCTGGCCGAACTTGCAGATGAACATGAATGGGAACGCGCTTCAGCGCAACTACCGATCAACAATGGGACCATCTGTCTGAACTTGCGCGGCAAGAGATCAATGCGGTGGATCTGACTAGATCAGCCCCATGCCTGTTGTTTTGATGCTGTAGTAGATCAGCGCGAGTGCGCCGAATACAAGCAGGAACAGCCCGGCAAATAGTACGAATACCCATGCCCAGTCGCTCCAGAACGAGCCTCGCTTGCGGGAAGCGTACTTGTTCAACAGGCGAAGATTGCGCGTATTCACCTTCCATACGAAGTCCGCGGCGTCTCCAACCAGGGGAATGCTGCCTACAACAAAATCGGCGGCGATGTTAAAGACCATCCGTGCAATAACGATCTTCGGCAATCCGTAGCGAACCGAAACGAGCACAATATAAGCCGAGACGATCGCACCAATGGCGTCTCCGGCTACTGGAAACAACAACCCGATGATTGGGTCCAAGCCGAATGTTATGCGAGTGCCGGGAATCCTAATCGACTTGTCCATCAGCAAAGTGATTCGTTCGAGATGTTGGTCGATTGGCGGGCGAGTAACAGGCTCCAGACCCGCGCCAATCCAGGGCGAGTGCGTTCTGTCGATAGCGTTCCGGTTTGAGCTACTCATCAGTGTTACGGTTTGGAATCTCTGCGCCGTCCGTTCAGCAATACAAGTTGATGATGGGCTGAATCGTCGAAGCAATCAAGGCCGATGATCCGGCCTCGCATCGGACGGCTCCGGAGAAGAGTCCCAGGTGCGCGGGCAGAAAATCGCTGCGGGTCGGCCAATTCTTCTATGCTGACCTCAGGGCGAGTTGGTAGTGGGGTATTAGCGTGTTGCCAGCAAGCAGTCCTCTGCGTCCCCTGCGTCCTCCGCGGTTTTTCCTGCTCAGTGGCTCGGAATCAACCGCAGAGGACGCAGAGGACGCAGAGGAGAAACGCCAATGTGAGCGAGCAACACACTATCACCCCACTACCGGCGAGTTGGCCAGGCAGTATTTCATCAAAAAAAACGGACGAGTCGCGGCGGCTGCGTGCGACTCGTCCGATCGAGGACAGAGCTTGTTCTCCGTCTAGAAGGAGCTTTGCGACAGACTAATCAAACTTGCTGATAACTTGCTGATCAAATTTCATTATCGAATCCCGGCGGTTAGTTTGAGGATCACGCTTCTAATCAATCTCGATGGCGCCGTTAGCTGATACGCTCACGCGGCGAGTCTTGGCAGTATTGCTGATTACTATGTTCGGGCGCTTTGAACCGGGAACCAACTTTCCAGAACGCGAGAATGTGACCACGTCGTCTTCCGAAATCTCCACGCCGACCGGTAGTTCTTCCGTTTCGTAAGCGTCGAGCCGGCCGTTGCCATTACGATCAACGCCGAACGTTCTATCCTTGGCATGAAAAATCACATTCATATTAACGCGCTGGCTGATAGCCTGCTGCCGCGCCATCTCCAGTTGCTGGGCGATCCCGTCAGTCGCTCCGTTGATCCGGTACACCGCTACTCCCATTCGGCCAAGGTGCAAAAGCACTGACCCGACGATAAGCGCTACCATGACGCCGACTATCGCTTCCATTAGTCCGAGTCCTGCTTCTGTACTGCAGCGCGAGTTTGGCTTCGAGAGAACACTCACTGTCTGGCCTCCGAATGGGCGACTTTCGGCTGGGGCAGCCAAAGCAAACCACGTCGCTTGCACTGCAATTGTGCTGCCACGCGGCGTTGCGGGCGACATGTAGGGGCGGCCCTCCGTGGCCGCCCCTCGATCGTGAGGTAAACCTTCGCAAGGAGGGGCGGCCACGGAGGGCCGCCCCTACATGGGGGCCTAAAAGTAGAATGCTACCGGGCTGATTAGAAGGTAAGGGCGCTGTAACCTTACTCCACGGGTTCTTACCGGGATTCCACATTCGAAGGCGGGGTCAACAGCGGAAGGCGGCAATGAAAAACCGTTCCTGAACCGTCGCTGCTTTCGACCGCGACGTTCCCGGCATGAGCGACCAGGATCTTCTGAACGAGAGCGAGCCCGATACCGTAGCCGCGAGACTTGGTCGTGAAGAACGGAATGAATATTCGGTGGAGGTCCGCGGAGGCGATCCCGCTTCCGGTGTCGCGAATTCTTATGTGCGCATAACGCGGCTCCGGCCGCGCATCAATCGAGCCGCTAATCACGATCCTCTTGTTCGTCGAAAGTGGATCGATAGCCTCGATCGCGTTGCGAAGAAGGTTGATGAATGCGCGCTTGAGCAGAGATTCATCTCCGGCCAGCGTGGGAAATTCACCTTCGATTCGAAGTTCGATCGCGTCCTCAAGCAGCCGCGCTCGAACATCTTCTGCGCAATCCTCGATGATCTGGCCAAGGTTCACTTCTACCAGGCTCAGATCCTGCGGGCGCGCGAAGTTGAGAAAGTCGGTCACAAGCTTGCTCAACAATCTGACTTCATTCAAAGCGGCCTCGAGCGTCGCTCGATGATCGGCGCCGGGCCCCGTTGCCGCCCCCTGGGCCTCCAGAAGTTGAACGTAGCCGTGAATCGTAGCCAGTGAGTTCTTGAATTCATGAGCCAGACCGGCGGCCATCTCTCCGAGGTTTGCGAGGTTGTCCTTCAGCTTCATCCGCTCGCGCAGCTCGAGCACTTCGGTAATGTCAGTCATCAGGCAAAGCGCGCCTTCGACGTTTTGAGATGCGTCACAGATCGGCGAGACGCTCAGACCGATTCTGCGCGGTCTTCCGTCCGCAAGAACGACTTCGACTTCTTCCCGTCTAAAATTCGCGGCACTCTCGAGACAGCCGGAAATCATCGCGGCGATTTTGGGAGAAGAATTGAAAAAGGAGTGATAGTCGACGAGCGGGGACAAAAGCTCGCCGGTGTGAAACCGGCGCGCGCGCGCCGAATCGTCCGCCGCCTCGCCCATCCCGAAAATCTTCATCGCGTGAGCGTTGACCGAGGTTACCAGACCGCGTGAGTCGACGGTGATCAATCCCGAAGGGATGTTCGCGACCAACCGCTCGCTGAAGCGCTCAGAACGTTCTGCGCGGCGTCGTTCGAGCGCGTGAAGCCGCGCGAGTTCTTTCTCATTTGCCTGGAGCCGCTCGACCAAAGCCTGAAATGTTTGAGCTACGAACTCGCCCTCGGTCATCGTTACCGCCGCTCGAACCGGGCTTCCCCGGGCCGCCTCGACCATTCGTCTGTACGGCCTCAGGAGCCATCGCGCAAGCAGGAACACCAGGGCGATGCCAAGCACAAGGGCGACGATCTGGGAGCTGAAGAGATAAATGATGACCGGAGATCTGAGCTGACCTCCGGTGCGGGAGAAGAGCGCCATGCTCAGTGCGATTAGCAGAAGCAGCGCGAGGATGAGGACCAGTATGGCCAGGCGCGCCTTGTTTTCTACTGCCCTGATTTTCATAAGGAACTCGGCGAGGAAGCAGGCTAGTGGTCAGCCACACTAATTCTGATGAACACCTGTAAGGGCGTCCCTCCGTGGGCGCCCCTCTGCTGCGACCTATTTCGATCACGGATGAGGGGCGCCCTTACAGGTGTTCATCACCTTGAGCATGACGAAGTACTAGCCTTGATCACCCTTGTACTCCGGATCTTCACTTGTGGATTGCTGTCCGGCTCGATCTGACGCGCGGACGCTCAGCGTGTTGTCGGTCAAGAACGAGAGCCGGCCGGTCTTGCTGTACCTGGAAGGCACTGCGTAGATTCTGAAGTAACCGCCGATCAGCTCAAGCGAGATCCGATAGCCTTGACTGTGTGGGACGGTGATTGTCGAGAAGTCCAACACTCCTGTGCCTTGTCGAGCGGCGTTGTCTACTTGTTGCTTGACGAGACGGGCGTACTCCCACAACGTGACCGCAACGTCGTACTCATTCTGGTTCATGCGTTGCTGCTCTCTGATCTTGAATTGCTTGTAGGTATGCGCTCCAAGCACTCCCACGAATACTGCTGCAAGAATGATGAGGACTATTACCATATTCTCACCGCTTATGCCGAACTTGGACGTAACGCTTTAGAGGGTTGATAAGTCTATATAATCGGGGCACAGGAACGAAGCACCGATGCTGCGGAGGGTTCTCGCGAGGTAACTTATACACAGAGGCGTGGCGGAAATCAATATCGTATGTAGTGTTCGGATTCTGCGTTGCTTAATAACCTTCGCGTGCTTTGCGGTCCTTTGCGCCTTTGCGTTGAGTATTGGGGCTTGCTCCTTCAATACACAATACTCAGCGCAAAGGCGCAAAGGACCGCAAAGCACGCCAAGGAGACTGACGGGACGTTACAAGTTAGCGACCCGATAACCGAACACTGAGTTTCGAAAGAAACCTGGAGGTGATAACATTCAAGCTTTGATAATCCTAATCCAGAAGCGCTTTTACGGGGGCAACTCGAGGGCCTGAGATTTATGATAACTCGCCTGAAAAAGCTTGAAGAGCGTCTGCTTGGCGCGCCAAAACGTGTCGAATCGCTGGTTCGAAACGTGCTCTTTCTCGGGTTCTTTGTGTTGCTCCTCCTGGTAGTAGGCGTCGGGTACCGCGCAGTCCATAGCGTTGATCAGTTGGAGAGGGAGAGTGTCTTTGTAGATGACATCGGGGAGCGTCACCTTCGACTGGTTCTGGACCTGTGGAAGAACGTCGGGGAAATTGTTCCGGAGTCTCGAATTGCGCTTGCGAACCAGTCGAACTCGCTAGTGGGAGGAGCCACCAGGCGACGTCTGAATGATCTAAGAAGGGAAATGGATTTGAAGTTTGCCGAAGCCCGCTCGTCTTCGCTTGCGGACTGGGACGAATGGTCGGAATTTGAAGCGGCGAACAAGGAGTTCTGGACAAGTCTAGACGCGCAGGATGTGACTGACAGGAACTGGAGCGAGAAGCGGGATAGACTTGTGAAGGCTCTTGACAGCCTCGACGCCGCGGTAGACAAAGAACGGATTGAGAGTGACGAGAAGGCTCACCAGATGAGCGCGGGCGCGCGCAAGAGAATCGTCCTGGCGACTGGCGCTGTTTTGATTGTCGGCATCGTAGTAGCCGGGCTTGCGCTTTACGAGATCCGGAGAAACCTGCTGGCCTTGAGCGGCGCATATGCCGGAACCGCTGAGGCGAGAGACTACCTTCAATCACTGCTCGATAGCCTGGTGTCGGGCGTGGTGGTGATCGGACAGGATGGAATCGTAAAGACCGTAAGCGAGTCCTTTCGCGTTTTGCCGGTCGTCGGAGCGGAATCGCAAAGTGATCAGGACTACAGGATACTCTTTCGGGACAATCCGTCCTTGCTTGCCGCGGTATCGGAACAACTCGACCAGCCGGTGTCGGGCAACCGCTACTACGGAAGAGTCGATCTGGGCGTCAATCTATTCGATGTGTTCACTTCTCCTTTGATGATCGCAGGTCAGCGGAATGGGATCATCGTTGTTTTCGTGGATGTGACCGAAACGGCTCGAGCGCAGACGGAGCTGCGACGCAATCGAGCTTTGGCGGCGGTTGGGCAAATGACCGCGCAGATCGCGCACGAAATCAAGAACCCGTTGGGGAGTATTCGCTTTGCTACGGAGTTTCTGAAGCGGCTCGCTGCTACAAACCAGGCGAGCGATTTGTCCACGATCGAGGTAATAGAGCGCAGCGTCGACCACCTGCGTGAGATTGTAGCCCAGCTCTCGGAGTTCGCCAGACCCAAGGAACTGAACCGCACCGAGATAAACGTAAACGCCCTGTTGGATGAACTCCTGCCAATGGTTGCCGATCGACTAAACGCCAAACAGATGCTCATAAGCAGGCAATACAATCCCGAACTTCCGGCCGGCCAGTATGACGGAACGGAGCTAAGAAAGCTTTTCCTTAATCTTATTATCAATGCTGTTGAAGCCAGCGAACCGAACAGTTCAGTCGAGCTGAGGACGAACACGAACGGCGATGGACAGATACTGGTGGACATCATCGATCACGGCTGCGGCATGGATAGCGAGACGCTGAAACGTTTGTTCGAGCCCTTCTATACTACGAAGGAGAAGGGAACCGGTCTCGGGATGGCTATCGCAAAACAGATTGCGGAATTGCATAGCGGTGACCTCGGGGTACGGAGCCGAACAGGCGAGGGCACAACGGCAACAGTGAAGTTGCCCCTGACTAAGTTTGCCGAGGCGGACAACAAAAGCGTAGCTGTCAACCGTCATATCGGATGAACCAAATCGCAGGAATTGGCCACACGTCACGGAGGTAGTTCGATGAAACCGAAGAAACACCTTGTTTTGATCACCAGCATTGCGCTCGTTGCAGGCGCGGTTCATTCGTTGAATTACAGCGCGCAAGCCCAGGACACCCGACCGCGCTACAACTCGCCGCAATACGCGGACAGAGCGTGGACATTGCCTTCCGATACTGTAATCAGCGTTCAAATGAACAGCACACTCAGCTCGCGGACGGCTAGAGTTGGAGACAAGTTCATCGCCACAGTCACGGTTCCCGTTTACGTCAATGGTCAAACTGTCATACCTGCGGGCACGATCGTCGAGGGTCGGGTTACTCAAGTGACGCCGGCTAAACGGATGAACCGGTCCGGTACGATAGGGATCGACTTCGATGACCTGGTATTCCCTAATGGCAGTCGCATGGGCCTTGTTGGAGGGCTGACGTCATCTGATCCGGAGACGCGCCGGCATATCGACGATGAGAGTCGCGTGTCGGGCCAAGGCAACAACCGGCCGGCGGTCTTCATTGGTGGAGGCGGAGCGATTGGCGCCGTTCTTGGTGGAATTGCCGGCGGCGGCAAAGGCGCGGTGCTGGGAGGCGTAGCAGGCGCGGGCGCGGGAGTCGCAGGCGTTCTACTTGCGAAAGGCGAAGAGGCTCAGGTTCCTGCGGGCACTCCATTTGGCGTACAGCTCAAGCAACCGCTGGTAATAAGAGAAGGCGCTCTCTCAGAAACGGCGCCGACTGCGGATAACCAGCAAGATCAGCCGCCCGACGTGCGTACTGATCCGAGAACCGATCAGCCGCCAAACCAACCGGTTGATGATCCTCGCGATCGGCAGGAGAGGACCGACCCGGTTGGCGCGCGAGGCGATGTTCCGGATCGTCCGGATCGCTCTCGGCCCGAAACTCGCTCTGATACCGATGATCAAGCTGGAGGATCTTCACTTCCGCTCTCATCGCCCGAGATGGTCCGCAGGGCTCAAATTGCCCTTAAGGATCAGGGCTACTACGAAGGTGAATCGGATGGAGTCATGAGCCCGCGAACGTCAAGCGCGCTGCGGGCATATCAGAAGGAACATCGACTCTCCGAAACCGGGGATCTTGATCCTCAAACCGCAAAGAGTCTTGGCATAGTTGGCGCGCAAAGCGTACCCGACCGCGGGACCCCCGATCGAGGAACTGCCGACCGTGGGACTCCCGATCGAGCCGATCGAGGAACTCCCGATCGTCCAAGAGGGCCCAAGAGAGAAAGCGCTCCGACATCGGACGCGGTAATGGCGACAGTCCTGTCGGCGACCGCCAACCGCACCGGAGACGGCGCGATCTATGTATTGATCACCACTCAAGCGAACTCAGGCGGATGGCGCTGGTTCGGTGAACAGGTTGTAAATGGCGACACCCTGGAGGTCTATGCCAGGGCAGTCAAACCGACCGGGATGGTGACGCAAGTCTTGACCAGAGGACGTATCGAGCTCACTGCGAGAGACGGGGTGCAATACGTGAGGCGGGTGGTTATTCACTCTGCGGGTGGCGATCAAGCGATCACTCTGGGGAGCAGTGCCGACACCGGACCAGACAGAAGCGCAGCGTCAGTAGACAGAAGCGCAGCGTCAACCGGATCGGCGTCCTCCGCCGGCAGCAGCCTTCAGCGCAAGGCCGAGGACTTGCTCGCCGAGTATCAGCGGGCCTACGGCGTTCGTATGACTGGGAGCGGCTTCGAAGTTGAGAATGCCTCCCAGTATCGAGACCCGGAAATAGAATTACTGTTTGCGATAGATGGCTTCGCGAATGCAGCGCAACTTTATGCCAGGTTGGCGGGCTCGCTTCGAGATCGGCAAAGTATGCATGGCGCTACGCTGGCGCTTGCGAGACAAGCACGAAGAACTGACCGTGTAATCACGACCACAACGAGTCGCGCGGCAGACTCAATTGCCGCGAAGTGGGATTCCGTTCGTCAGGATGTTTTGCGGCTGATGCAAACCTATAACATCAATTCATCCGAGATCGAAAACTGATCCTTTGGTTGTGGTTTGATCTTCGAATTCGCCGTATTTCGCTTACGTACTAGTCGTGATGGGTCCCGCGATAGCTTCGTTGATCGCCATGACACTACGACGGGGCCCCGAGCGGTGTCAGCGATTCTGCCCTTGACCTTTGCCTTCTCGACACTGATCAATGCCTGATCTCAAAGAACTCGCAACGCACATTTTTCTTGAAAGTCTACGAGCAATCGAACCCGGCTCGAGGATCAAAGAGAAGGTGCGAGTCGACGATGGAATCCTCAAGTTGGGCGGCGACCACGTAGCTCTGGATCGATATCGCGAAGTAGTGTTGGTTGGAATGGGCAAGGCTAGCGTGAAGATGGGGGCCGCTATTGAAGCATTGCTCGGCGATCGGATAAAACGAGGAATCCTGGTCACGAATCAACGATTCGAGATCGACGTGACGTCTGAAGTGGTGGTAGCCGGGCATCCTTTGCCGGACTCCGAAAGCTTGAGAGCCGGGCAACGGATAGCCGCGCTTGTGCAATCCTGTTCGGCCGATTCTTTGATCGTATTTCTGATCTCGGGCGGAGGATCCTCGCTGGTGGAGCTGCCAATATCGCCTGAGATCTCGCTGGACGATCTTCGAGCTACGAATCAACTTCTGATCAGTTGCGGGGCAAGCATTCAAGAAATAAATCTTATCCGGAAGTGTCTTTCGAAAATCAAGGGCGGGCGGCTTGGTCATCTGGCACGAAAATCAGGAAGGGTTGGGCTGTACGTGTCGGATGTTAATCCCGGTGATCTCAGGTCCATCGCTTCAAACCCGCTACTTTCAGAAGCCGCTGCCGGCCACGCGTTCCTGACTGTGATGGACAAGTACAAACTAGTGAAGAGACTTCCTGTCTCGGTGCTGCGAGTAATCGATCGAGGGAATATGTCTCCGTCGGGCGGCGATGAACAAGCGGCAGACGAGGGCTTGTACACTATGCTCCTTATGGACAATGGGGATGCCCTCAATGCCGCCGCAGAGGTTGCAGGCAAACTGGGCTTCCACGTTGAAGTCGATAGAGACCTGATTGAGGGTGACTATGTATCGGTCGCAGACGAGTCAATAAAGCGTCTTTTGAGTCTGCGTTCTCGCGTTCGCGGGCCAGTCTGCTTGATTTCAGGTGGCGAAGTTTCCTGCCCGGTCAGAGCGAAAGGCATCGGTGGGCGCAACCAGGAATTCGTGTTATACTCGGCGATGCGTCTGGCTCACTTAGGCATCGGGAAAGGGGCAGCGGTACTCTCATGCGGCACGGACGGTATTGACGGAAACAGCCCGGCAGCAGGATCGGTTGCCGACGGCAATCTGACTGAGAGAGCCACGCAGCTCGGCGAGGATCCGTCGAGCTACATCAGGGCCAACGATTCTTACACGTTCTTCAAAAAGATGGGCGGCCTGGTTATCACCGGGCCCACTGGAAACAACGTCCGAGACGTCAGGGTCTTGATGGCTAAATGGACATCATAAGGAGGATAGAAAATGACCAAAATAACCAAAATAATTGTGCTTGCGGCAATACTCGTTTCGCTCGCGGGTTGCTCGGAGAAGCCCGCCCCAGTAACGGCGAAGGCTAACAAGGACCCGAAAATTGCGGCGCTCGAGGAGAAAATCGCTAAGACTACTCCGGAAGGGAAGCAGATCATCGCAAAGGTCCAGGCAATGAAGCCTGAGGTGAATGAGCAGCTTTCAACAAAAACGCTTAACGAGATGGTTGATGAGTACGCCAAGAACAAAGGCGCTTACAACATAAACGCGATCGGTTGGGACGCGTCGCAAAAGAAACTTCTGCCCGGCGAAAAATCCGGCCGTTGGCGCGTAGCCTTCAACTATCAGGACTACCAGAAGCAAGTACTCACTGCCGAATGGGAGTATAACGCGGATAAGAACAAACTATATCCTTTCGAGCAATACAACGCTCCGGGTTTTTACAGCAATGAAGGAGCCGAAAAGAAGGGCAAGAAGTAGCAGGTTGGTCGAACGCCGCTAGTGTGGTTGCTCGGCGCGCTTCGGGGCGGCGTGTTATCAAAAAATGAAGTCCGTCGTTCTCATAGTCGATGACGAACCGGCCGCCCGATTTGGAATGCGGAGGGCGCTGGAAAAAGAAGGCTACACGATCCTGGAAGCGGACAACCTGGAGGCCGCCGAGCGAGCTGTCGAGAAGAGCTCTCCTAAAGTTGTTTTGCTGGACGTAAGGCTCGCATCCGAATCTGGCCTGGACTATCTGCCTGCCGTCGTATCTCGAGACTTTCCTCCCGTGGTGATCATAGTTACTGCGCACGGTTCAGAGCGTACCGCCGTCCAAGCCATCAAACTGGGCGCCTACGATTACATTTCAAAACCGTTTGACATTGATGAGTTGCGGCTGCTCGTTCGAAACGCCGTTGAGACGTATTCGCTGAGGGCAGACAACGAGCAGCTACGTCTGCAACTGGCGGCGAGCGGGACCTTCGGCCAATTGATAGGTGCCTCGTCCGCGATGGAACAGGTTTACTCGTTGATCGAGAAGATTGCACAAACGGACGTGAGCGTTCTGATAACGGGCGAATCAGGGACGGGGAAGGAGATGGTGGCGAAGGAGATTCACACCAGAAGTCGGAATGCTTCGGGCCCTTACGTGACCCTCAACTGCGCAGCCTTGCCGGCTGAACTAATAGAGTCCGAGTTATTCGGCCACGAAAAAGGAGCATTCACCGGAGCCGCGTCCGGGAGAATAGGGAAATTTGAGGCGGCAAACAAAGGAACGCTCTTCCTGGACGAAATCGGGGATATGAGCCTCTCCACACAGGCTAAGGTATTGCGAGTGATCGAGGAAAAGAGCTTCCAGCGTCTGGGCAGCAATGATACTCGTTTTTCAGATGTCAGGATTATCAGCGCCACCAATAAGCCTTTGGAAAGCGAGATTCAAAACGGTAGCTTCAGGGAAGATCTCTATTATCGTTTGTGCGTCGTCAAGATCCCAGTGCCTCCACTCAGGGAGAGAAAATCGGATATCCCGGCTCTGGCCTCAGCGTTTTGTAATCGTTTTTCGCTTGCACACAGGAATGAAGCTCTGAAGCTCTCGAAAGAGACCGTTAAACTTCTACTTGAGTATGACTGGCCGGGTAACGTTCGGCAGTTAAGAAATTGCGTTGAGAGAGCGGTTGTTTTTTCAGATAAGGAAGAAGTTACACCCGAGGCGCTACCTGAAGAACTACATTCGAAGAGTAAGGCTGAACAACCGTCTGCAAACCTACTTGACTCTATCGTCATTTCACGCACGACTGACTTCAAAGACGCCAAAAAAGAGTTTGAACGGAAATATATCGAGAGGTCGCTCGATCAAGCGGGCGGCAACGTCACGCGGGCAGCTTCTATGTTGGGCATGCACCGCCAAAGCCTTCAACACAAGATCAAGGAGCTTGGATTGAGCAAGAAATTCGTTTTGGACGAGTGACCGCCAGAACCTCTCAAAACGGTATATCATCCTCAGTTACGGGTGCGGCTGGTTCTTCGTCCCGCCTCGTCTGAGCACCTGCCGCCGCTCTCATAGGTTGGGCGTCATCGCCGCGAGTCCCGAGAAATTGAATGTCAGAGGCCGTGACTTCCAGATTAAATCTCGTATTGCCATCGCGGTCTTGAAATTCCTTCTGTATGAGCCGTCCTTCAACGTAAACCTGCTTGCCTTTGGTGAGATACTGGTTGGCGAGCTCTGCCAGCCGCCGCCATGCCGTGACCCGAAACCACGTCGTGATGTCCTGGGGTTCACCGGATCGATCCTTACGACGTTCGGTAGTCGCAACTGAGAAGTCGCAAACCGGCGTACCGTCTGGCGTATACCTGAGCTCGGGATCGCGTCCGAGGTAACCCACGATTGTAATCTTGTTAAACGATGCCATAGCCTTTCCTCCAGTTTTGGTAGTTACCCAGGATTGATGTGCGCGGGACTATATCACAGTTCGGCTGAAACTACATTCAAAAGTAGTAGCGAGATCACATTTTGTAATCGCTGGCGTCATCAACCAAATTCTCCGGCCAGTCATCTTGCTGAGAACCTGCGTCTTCGGTAATGGCAGTGCTGGAATTCCTGATCACCTCTTCGTTGACGTAGATGGGGCAGTCAACGCGCAGGGCGAGCGCAATGGCGTCGCTGGGCCGTGAATCCAGCAACAGCAACTCCCCGGCTCTTGTTAACTCGATCACCGCCAGGAATGTGTTATCTATCAAATCGGTGATAACTACTCTTCGCACGTTGGCCCCGAACTCCCAGATAACATTCTTAAGAAGATCGTGAGTCATCGGACGTTGAGTCGCTAATTTTTCAATCTCAACTGCTATCGCGTTAGCTTCGAATGGCCCAACCCAAATAGGAAGCATGGAGTCGCCGTTTACGTCTTTGAGGATGATGATCGGGGTATTCGCCGCCGGATCCATCATCAGACCTCGGATCTTCATTTCGATTTCCATCAACTTCTCCTCGCCTCTGAAACGCCTTACTCCTGCATACGTCCAAGTGCGATTCGTAGCATTGCAGCGATTAAAGCACACCAACGATCGAAAGTCTACGAATTGGTGCATCCGAGGTCTCAAGAACCTGTCCTTGACAGCCACTAGCGTTGGCATTACGATGCAAGCGTTTTTCAGGCGACCGGAAACGGCAAAAAGATGGTCATCGCCATAGCAAACCAGAAAGGCGGCGTAGGCAAGACGACAACGGCGATCAATCTGTCTGCGGCACTGGCCAGAGCCGGAAAAAACGTATTGCTTGTCGATTTAGACCCCCAAGCCAATAGCTCTTTGACGTTTCTTCCTCACGACTCCATTGAACTGTCAATTTATGACTTGCTGACGGACGGACACATAAGCTTCGAGAGCGTGGTCAGACAGACATCACTTCCGACGCTGAGTATCTTGCCTTCGCGAATCAACCTGGCGAAGTTCGAAAGTAAGCTGATCGGCGAGTTTGATGCCCCGTTCCGGCTCAAGGACAAGATGGACGGGCTTGTTAATTCGTACGACTATATTGTGATCGATACTCCTCCCGCCCTCGGGCTGATCACTGTAAACGCGCTCGTGGCTTCTGACTATGTCATCGTACCGATTCAGCCATCCTACTTTGCTCTGGAAGGAACAGACGATCTATTGGATACCGTAGAGAAGGTAAGGGCGCGACCAAATCCCAACCTCAAAGTTCTGGGGGTGCTAATTACACTTCTCGACAAAAGGACGACGTTGGCAAGAGACATCCACGAAAAAATCAAACAAGTGTTTGGGGAGAAAGTGTTCGAGACGGTGATCAGTAAGTCGGTTCGCCTCGAAGAAAGCCCGGCCTACAAGGAATCTATTTTCACTTTTGCGCCGAATTCCACGGGCGCAGCGGAATATACTCGCTTGTGCGAGGAGGTAATGCACCGTGTCTAAGAGAGGATTACCTGAAAACTTCACACTGCGGCACGACTCACATTATGTCGAGTTGCTTACGGGCAGGGGATCGGGAGCACCGGTCGGTCGAATGATTCCGATTGATAAGCTCGAGCCTAATCCTCTTCAGCCTCGCGTTGAAATCGGCGATCTCACCGAGCTCGTTTTGTCGATAAGGGAGAAGGGAGTCCTCGAGCCGCTTCTCGTGCGTCCCAGCGATGTCGGAGGCCGCTTCATGATAATCAGCGGCGAACGGCGATATCGCGCAAGCTTAGAAGTTGGATTAAATGAACTTCCTTGCATCGAGATGGATGTAGACGACCGAGCAGTCGCGGAGATTTCATTGATTGAGAATCTTCAGCGCAAAGATCTAACGGCCTTCGAAGAGGCCGATGGCCTCGTCGCCTTATCAAAACGGTTTGGCTATACCCACGAAGAGATATCGCGAAAACTCGGTAAGGCCCGCACTTCAGTCACCGAGACGATTTCAATTGCCAATATTCCTCCCGAGATCCGCGACCTATGTCGGCGTGCCGACATATCTTCAAAATCAATGTTGCTTCAGATCGTCAGGCAACCGACCGACGACGAGATGAGAGAGTTGGTGTTTAAGATCGGCGCAACTGGCCTAACGCGAGATCAGGCTAGGGAGCTCAGGCAAGGGAAGCCCCGGAAGTCTGGTAATTATGCTTACGAATATCGTGACCCTGACAGCGAGTGGTCGCTGCGTATTACCTTTAGCAAATCGGAAGCTACCAACGAGGAGATCCAGCAGGCCTTAAAGGAGACCCTTCAGGCAGCGGTCGCTCAGGCAATACCTTAGAGATTTCTCCTTTATTTTTTTGCGAGCTCTTCTTTGTATTTTCTGGCTAACTTACGGGCGATTTTATCAAGTTGTGGTTTAAAGGGTTTCAGTAGTCGAACCCTTAATCCGCCTTCTCGCTCTCTCCACTTTTCGAAGTGCCTCTCGACGTAGCTCTTGATAGCCGGCTCCAGCAGAGTCTTCTTGATACCCTTTGAGAGCGTAAGCTGGTAGTGCTGCGCGACCAATGACAAAACAACCTGCGCAAGGTTGGACTTCAATGCGAGCCTCGTAAGCAGCCTCTTAGGGAACTTTTCCTTCGGCGCGAGGACGGCCAGGGACACTTCAGCCCACGCGGATTGGCCGCCCATTCTGGGATGGTATAAGCCTGGCAGTGTCGCACGTTGCGTCGGCGAAAGCCTGGGCTCCGTTATTGAATCCACCAAAACTACTTTTGATAGACCCCTGAGATGTTCGGCCGGAACGACTTCAAGGACTCTCTCAACCTTTTGGCCAAGATCTTTAATAGCGGCGGATGAATGCACTTCAACTTTTACGCTCATAAATCACTTCATGGCATTTGACCTAAAACAAACCAAATGAGGTCATTACTCCTTAAAGCCTGAGCCCTTCTCCAGGCTTGATACTCGTGATTCGAGACCCCTGACCGCCCGCTGGATGTCTGGCAGTCTGGGAAATGCCGCCGATGACCGCAGCCATTTATTGTGGTCAATGGCTGGTGAACCGGATATGGTTCTCCCGCTCTCCACTGAGTTCGCGATTCCAGACTGGGGGGTAACTATCGTACCGTCTCCGATGGTGAGGTGCCCAGCCACCCCAACCTGTCCCGTTAGCACTACCCCGGTGCCGGTCTTCGAGGAGCCGGCGAGCCCAACCTGCGCGCAAAGGAGATTATCATCTCCGATAATACAGCCGTGGCCGACGTGAACCAGATTGTCGATTTTCGTTCCCCTCTTAATTCGCGTTTCGCCCAAAGTCGGCCGATCTATCGTAGCACATGCGCCGATGTCGACGTTGTCTTCGATAATAACCGTGCCAGTCTGGATGATCCTGTACCATTCACCGTTTGACTGCCTGGCGTAGCCGAATCCATCGGATCCTATTACCGCATTATTCTGAATGACGCAGTTCTTTCCTATGACGACTCGTTCACGCACGACGCTGCCTGAATGTATTAGCGTCCCGTCTCCGATCTCAGCGCCTTCGTGAATCGTACACCTAGCCTGAACGACCACGTGGTTTCCCAGAACGACCTGCTCGCCCACATAAGAATAAGGTCCTAGATAGACTGCGTCTCCCACAACCGCTGTATCGGCCACGCATGCCAAAGGATGAATGAAAGGTCTAACGGGAGTCTGGGCGTGGAAAATCTCGACCGCCTTTGCGAACGCCAGATATGGGTTTTCATGCCGCAGGAGGGCGACATCCATTGGAGGGCAAATGTGATCTACGAGAATGGCCGATGCCTTCGAGCGTTTGGCGGCGTTTTGATACTTCGGGTTAGTAAAGAAGCTCAGATCGCCGCCGCGCGCGTTCTCGAGTGTCGCCACTCCTATGATGTCTGTAGAGCCGTCTCCTTCCAGATCGCAGGAGAGGCTGTTCGCGATCTCTGCTAGTTTCACTGTTTATGCTCTCAGGATTGTGTTTGGCCTTTCCTAACTGGTTCGCATAGAATATGGCAAATTGTTACTTATGCCGTCAACCCCGCGAGATTTGTGATGATGAGTTCCGCAAAGGAGGAGCGCTTTCTAAGTTATTTGCGCGTCGAGCGCGGCTTGTCATCAAATACTCTGCTTGCCTACCGCAGAGACCTGTCAAAACTCTCAGAGTTCGCCTTAAGCCGATTCAAGGACGTTCTCTCGTTGGACGCCGACGACCTCGCGCACTTCATGCGCTCTCTTCACACGCATGGCCTTGCACCCAAGTCTGTTGCAAGAACGCTTGTGGCAGTGCGCGGGTTTTACAAATTCCTTATTCAAGACGGTTTTCTGAAGGTCGACCCTAGCGTCAACATCGAATCGCCAAAGTCGTGGCAATCGCTCCCTAGATTCCTGGCCCCGGAGGAAGTGGAGCGATTGCTAGACACGCCAGACCCATCGACCACCATCGGCCTCAGAGACAAGGCGATGCTCGAGATTCTGTATGCGACCGGGCTTCGAGTATCTGAATTGGCCGGCCTGACTCCGAGCAATATCAATTTTGACCTGGGCTTTGTGACGGTGTTTGGAAAAGGCGGCAAAGAGCGGGCCGTCCCCCTCGGTATGACTGCGATCGAATGGACCAGGAAGCTCCTGGCTTCTCGCGCCAAGTCTGAATCGCCCAAGAGAGCCCAGACGTTATTTGTTTCCGATAGAGGCAATCCTCTAACAAGACAAGCTCTATGGAAAATAATAGTGCTGCTGGGTGAGAGAGCAGGCATCGGTCATATAACGCCGCACCTGCTCAGGCACAGTTTTGCTACCCACCTCCTGGAAAACGGGGCAGACCTCCGATCGGTTCAGATGATGCTGGGACACAGCGATATCAGTACTACGCAGATCTATACACACATCACGAACGAGAGGCTTAGGGAGATTTATAAAAAGCTTCATCCAAGAGCCTAAGTGCGGATGTGTGACAGTTGATGCTAGATCTCCGTTATGTGAGGACTCCGTTCGAACATCTCGACCAGGTAGTCATGTAGGCAGTTAAAGAGCTGCCTTTGAAAGTCCCACTCAAAGCCCTGCGCCTCAATCTCTCTGGGTTTAAGGGATAAACGATAAGGCGAATCATAGAGACCGGTGACCTTTAGTCTAATAATGATATCGACTCCCGGTGAACCCTCGACCGCCTCCCATTCAAACAAGGGATGAGTATATCGAGAAAGTTGATTCTCGACTCTACTCAAGTAATCTTTCCTGGCGCCGTCCATTTCAGCCACAACATAACCCCCGTCAGAGATGAGACATTCATCTTTGGTCGTCCGCGGAACGGTCCGCCTAGAAGCTCAACGTCTCTGGGTTAATTATAGCTCGTCAGCGTTGCTCATAAGTACGTGTTAACTACGACTATCCATCAGCCGGATACTTTTGTTTGAAAAGCTGAAAGTTGACAAACGAATTCTGTGGTACCTAGTATGGTTGCGCTGGCATTGGGAGATAAAAGTAATGGCAATCGTCGATCGAGAATCGATACTGGAAGTCTTGAAGACCGTGAAGGACCCCGATCTTGGACGCGACATTGTAAATCTGAATTTCGTGCGCGACCTGAAAATCGAAGGCTCGCGAGTGAAGCTCGGCTTAGTAGTAAGTACTCCGGTGACGCCGGCTAAGGTCAAGTTGCAAGAAGCTGTTCGTGAAACATTGTTGGCTCTTCCGGGCATCGAAACGGTGGAAATCAAATTGAGCTCCGAAATACCGAAATCTCGTCCACAGGACGGCAAGCAATCAGTTCCGGGCGTAGCTAATATTGTGGCCGTGAGCTCGGGGAAGGGCGGCGTTGGAAAGTCGACCGTCGCCGTTAATCTCGCCATCTCGCTTGCCAGGTTTGGAGCGCGAGTGGGACTGCTTGATACGGATATGTATGGACCGAACGTTCCCATCATGGTCGGCATTAACGAGGAGCCGTTGGTGCGCGGTCAAAAGTTGCTCCCGCATCAGGCCCACGGATTAAAGGTCATGTCGCTGGGCTTTCTGAATCGAGGCGACAAGCCGGTTGTATGGCGCGGACCTATGCTTCATACGGCGGTTCGCCAATTCCTTTATGACGTCGAATGGGGCGAGCTGGACTACTTGATTGTTGATATGCCGCCGGGGACTGGCGATGCTCAACTCAGCCTTGCTCAACTGGTGCCGGTTCAGGGCGCGGTTCTCGTAACTACTCCGCAGGAAGTGGCGATGGCGGATGTGCGCAAGGCGTTCAACATGTTCGAGCAAGTGCATATCCCGGTTCTCGGAATTGTCGAGAACATGAGTTATTTTCTCTGCCCGAACTGCTCAGAGAGACATGAGATTTTCGGAGCGGGCGGCGGACAAGAATTAGCAACGAGGTTCAACAGCGTTCTTTTGGGCCAGGTGCCACTCTCGATAAGTGTCCGCGAGGGCGGCGACACCGGTGTTCCGATTGTGGTTGGCGCCCCCGACAGCCCGCAGGCAGCGGCATTTATCCAGATTGCGGAGAATGTTGCAACCCAGATAAGCCTCTCTGCGCTGAAGAGCCCGGGCCTGCCGATCATCGATATGAGCGATAATCGCGGCGATCGTTTTGCCGTTTGAGTCAAGAGGGAAGTCGCTCATTGATAAGCATTGAGCGCATGCTTATAATAGGAACCGTACCGGTCCGGTCCAGACGACCGTATCGGAGCGCGCGTAAGAACTTTGAACGACAGGACAATGTCCCAGAGAAGGAGTGAAATGCTCACATTAACCGAAACAGCTATTACGGAAGTAAGGAAGTTCATCGAGGCCGAGAATCCGGGAGCGGAAGCGGGGCTTAGAATTCGCGTCGTTCCCGGCGGCTGCAGTGGCTTCTCTTATTCAATGCAGATTGAAGATGGGCCGCGACCCGGCGATGACATCATCGATCAGGAAGGACTAAGAGTATTCGTCGATATGTTCTCCCGTCAGTATCTTGACGGCGTTCAAGTCGACTATGTGAACTCAGTTATGGGTTCTGGCTTCACCTTCAGTAATCCGAACGCCACCGGTAGCTGCGGATGTGGTAGTTCGTTCTCAGTCTAGCGGCTTTCCACGCCGTCTTAAACCTGGAGGAGGTTGGGCCTCTCGACCGACCTCTTCCACCCAGCCAGTAGCCCGTGCTTCTCGCAAGAACGCGCCCGGTTGTAACTTCTGTTCCAAACTGCAATGAAGGATAGAGGAGCCCTATTGGCGTCAAGCGTTGT
>DATNBZ010000242.1:0-83178 GCA_035607285.1 Blastocatellia bacterium
CCGAACACTACGCCCGCTTGACAATACTGCGCAGCGCTAATTTAATCCAGATGATCGAACTGTTCATCGCTGATCACGGCAACACCGATACCAAAGCGCTGCTTTCAAAAGCGAGAGTGCGGGCTGCATCACTCAATCGGCGGACTGGTTTGAGCTGAAAGACGCCAATGCAAAATATCCCGCCGTACTTCTTTGGAATTGCAGTTTTCATTTTTGGCCTGCTGATCGGCAGCTTTCTCAATGTCGTGATTTATCGGTTACCGCTGGGCGAGTCCATTGTTTTTCCGGGCTCGCATTGCCCCGCTTGCGATGCGGCGATCAGTTGGTACGACAACATTCCAGTAGTCAGCTACGCATTCCTTGGAGGGAGATGCCGAAGCTGCCGAACGCAAATCTCGCCGGTCTATCCGGCAGTTGAGCTGTTAGTAGCGTGCCTGTACCTTCTGCTGTTCATCATTCACCGGGATCAGATCATCGGCGGGTCATGGTTGCCGCTCCTGGCGGACATCGTGTTCGTCTCATTGATCGTTCCGCTGGTATTCATCGATTTGCGATACAAGCTGCTGCCGAACGCCATCACTTATCCAGGGCTGGCGGCGCTGCTGATGCTCCGGGCGTTAGCTCCTGACCCGTGGATTCTATCTCACACACCGCACGTCTTTGGACCGGCCGCGCCGCCGTGGGCTCTTGCAATGTTCGGGTCGCTCCTGGGCGCCGTTGTCGGCGGAGGCACTCTTTGGCTTGTGCGTGAGATCTATTACCGTTTGAGGCACGTTGAAGGAATGGGCCTGGGAGACGTGAAGATGATGTTGATGGTTGGCGCGTTTCTCGGATGGCAACTAACACTGCTCACGGTCTTCGTCGGGTCACTGCTGGGATCCGTCATTGGAATACTGTTGATAGCGGTGCGCGGCGGCAATATGAAAACGCAGATTCCGTTTGGAGTTTTTCTGGGCCCGGCTGCGATAATCGCTCTGTTGATTGGGCAGCCGCTGATCGCCTGGTACGTGGGGATGTACCGTTAGCCGGCAACTGATAAACCGAAGGGACGCCCATACAGGTTTCCGATACGGAGGCGAAAAATGACGAATCGCGCTTGCGCAACAATCCTGATCCTGGTCTTCGTCGCATCAATGAGCCTTGCTCCTCGCGCCGCGTCGCGCGAGCCTGTGCGAGCGCGGCGCGGAATGGTCGCCTCGACAAGCGAGATCGCTTCTCGCGTCGGAGTCGAAATAATGCAGCGCGGCGGCAACGCGATCGACGCGGCGGTGGCGGTTGGACTCGCGCTTGCCGTGACCTGGCCTTCGGCAGGAAACATAGGAGGCGGCGGTTTCATGATGATTCGCCGAGCGAACGGCGACACAGAGATTATCGACTATCGCGAACGCGCGCCGCTCGCTGCCACGCGCGAAATGTACCTGGACAAGAAAGGCGAGGTGATCAAAGGCGCATCCACCGTCGGGTACCGGGCCGTCGGCGTACCGGGAACAGTGGCCGGGTTTTCACTCGCGCTGGAGCGCCACGGCAAGCTGAAGTGGGCTGACATTATCGAGCCGGCTCGCAAGCTGGCCGCCGACGGCTTCACGATGAATCATCACCTTACCAGGAGCCTTGAAGGAACGAAGAAGCTCTTAACTCAGTTCCCCGACAGCAACCGAATCTTTCTCCGGGACGGAAAGTTCTATCAGGAGGGCGAACGCCTTGTTCAACCGGAGCTGGCTGAGACGTTGGCTCGTTTGAAAGACAAGGGCCCGCGAGAGTTTTACGAAGGCAGGACCGCGCAGTTGATCGCAGCGGACATGAAAGCCAACGGCGGCCTCATCACCGAGAAGGACCTTCAGCAGTACGAACCGACAATTCGCAAACCGCTCAAGGGGACTTATCGCGGCTACGAGATAGTGACGATGCCTCCGCCGTCTTCGGGCGGCGCGGCGCTCCTGGAGATGCTGAACATACTCGAACACTATAATCTCGCTTACAGTGGACCTGGCTCTTCGGACACGATTCACCTGTTAGTCGAGTCTCAGCGACGCGCCTTCGCGGATCGCGCCGAGTTCATGGGAGACGCGGACTTCGTGAAGGTCCCGGTCGAAGGGCTCATCGCAAAGAAGTACGCCGCCGAGCTCGCGCAAACGATCGACCCCGATCACGCGACCCCGAGCTCGACCATTCGCGCGGGCAAACCTACGGGCCCCGAGTCAACCGAGACTACTCACTTCACGGTGATCGATGAAGAAGGCAATGTAGTCTCGAACACTTACACGTTGAACGGCGGCTACGGCTCGGGGGCTACCGCGCGTGGCACGGGCATTCTGCTCAACAACGAGATGGACGACTTCACTTCGAAGCCCGGCGTTCCAAACGCGTATGGCTTGCTACAGAGCGAGAACAACGCGATCGCGCCGCGCAAGCGTCCGCTCTCTGCGATGACTCCGACGATAGTGCTGAAAGACGGCAAGGTTTGGTTCGCCATCGGGAGCCCCGGTGGGCCTACGATCATCAACACGGTTTTGCAAGTGGTCATGAACGTGATCGACTTCGGGATGAATATCCAGCAGGCGATCGACGCGCCGCGGTTTCATCATCAATGGATGCCCGATCGAATTCAGTTCGAGCCGATGGGCATCAACCGGGACACTCGCGTAGCGCTTGAAAGAAGGGGTCACGTGTTCGCAGAGAAAGCGGGAAACATGGGCGACGCTGAAGGAGTGATGATCGACTTGAAAACCGGAATTAGATTAGGCGCTTCTGATCCGAGATCGGGCGGCGTTTCGGTTGGGTATTGATGTACGATCGCGCAATTAGAACTTGAGCCAACGGTCGAATGGTGCAGACAAATGCCGACGATTTCCATGTTTTATGGAATCCTCATTTGAATGTTCTTTCGAGATATCGAGAAACATCATGTCCCACACATACACGCTGATTACCAGGGAAGAGTAGCGGTTTATTCGATTCCTGACGGATCGCTTCTAGCTGGCGGACTGCCGCCGAACAAGCATAAACTCGTTGTTGCGTGGATAGAGATTCATCAAGAAGATTTGATTGCTGATTGGAATCTGGCTGTAAACGGAAAGAAACCTTTTGCGATTAAGGGTCTGGACCAATGAGAATCAAAGAACTACACCCCCAAACCAATTGGACGTTGTACATCGTCGCAGACGACGGCCGCGCCGGCAATTTTGATGTTCGCCCCTACCTGGAATACGAGTCCTTTAGTGAGCTTCGCGACGCTAACGAATTTATGAAAGTTTTCAATGGCGGGTATTTCGTTGAATGGGAATCCGGCGCCGATTTGTCAGCGGATACTATAGAGGCACATTGGCAAGTTGTGGCCGCACAGACGCCACAGATGCCCGTCTCCTGAATCGCTGGACGGATTCCGCGATCGACGCACCTGGCTTTCATCATCAATGGATGCCGGATCGAATTCAGTTCGAACCATTGGGCATAAAGCGCGCCACACGTAGCGCGCTTGAAAAGATGGGTCACGTCTTCGTCGAGAAACCGGGAACCATGGGAGACGCCGAAGGAGTGATGATCGACCTGAAAACCGGAATGAGACTGGGAGCTTCTGATCCGAGATCGGGCGGCGTAGCAGTCGGATACTAGAGGGGATGCTGATGAACGATCAAACGAAGGGCTTTGGCGAAACCGCCAAATCGCTTGCGCGGAATCCGCTCGGCATAATCGCTTTGTTCATTGTGCTGGTTTACGGGTTCGCCTCATTGGTCACAGCCTTCGCGGCATCGTTCACCGCCGCAGAGCGAGTCCCTCTCATCTACTTCCTTATCGGTTTCCCAATCCTGGTCCTGGGAGTCTTCGCGTGGTTGGTCAGCAAACACAGCGGGAAGCTCTTTGCCCCGAGTGATTTCAAGAACGAGGACAATTACGTGAAGATGCAGATGGCTGTCGTGGCGTCGCTAACCGCCGCAACTGCCAAGGGCGATACGCCAGCCTCTGAAGCAGAGTTGCACAAGATTGTCGAAGTGGTTCGAGCTTCCGGTCCGGCAGCAGCGAACGGGGATGGCTGGAGGAACCACATTCTCTGGGTCGATGATCGCCCCGAAAACAATACTTATGAGCGACAGGCGTTCGAGGGTGTGGGGCTCCGCTTCACACTGGCGCTGTCTACCGACGAAGCGTTTGAGAGGTTATCACAGGCGAAGTACGCAGCCATCATCTCGGATATGGGCCGTCGCGAGGGACCGCGCGAAGGATACGTTCTGCTCGACCAATTGCGGAAGGAAGGTGACCGCACGCCCCTGTTCTTTTATGCTTCCTCCAACGCGCCCGAACATAAGCGCGAAACCCGCGAGCACGGAGGGCAAGGTTGCACCAACAACGCTCAAGAACTCTTCGAAATGGTCACCAGGGCTGTTATCGGTGGGCAAATGGCATGATGGCAGCTTACAACCGGAGACCTGCGTGAATATTGACGAACAACTAGCCCTTCTTAAAAAAGGAACGGTCGATTGCATCCCTGAAGACGAGCTTCGACGCAAACTCGAACGCTCGGAGGCGACCGGCAAGCCGCTGCGCGTGAAAGCGGGCTTCGATCCCACCGCGCCCGACATTCATCTCGGGCACACCGTGCTCATTCGTAAGATGCGTCACTTCCAGCAGCTCGGCCACACAGTCATTTTTTTGATAGGTGACTTCACCGGGATGATCGGCGATCCATCGGGGCGCTCGGCTACCAGGCCGGCGTTGACCCGGGAACAGATCGACGAGAACGCAGAAACCTACAAGCAACAGATCTTCAAGCTTCTGGACCGAGAGCGCACTGAGATTAGATTCAACAACGAATGGTTCTCCAGGTTCGGAGCCGACGATTTCATCAAGCTCGCGGCTAAAGCGACCGTCGCTCAAATACTCGAACGCGAAGACTTCAAAAAGCGGTTTCAATCACAAACACCGATCAGCATTCACGAGCTGATGTATCCGCTTGGACAGGGTTACGACTCGGTGGCTTTGGAAGCCGACGTCGAGCTTGGCGGCACCGATCAGAAATTCAATCTCTTGATGGCTCGCCAGGTCCAGCAAGCGTATGGCGTCAAGGAGCCTCAGCTCATAATGACGACACCGCTGCTCGAAGGGCTCGACGGCGTGCAAAAGATGTCCAAGAGCCTGGGCAACTATATCGGAATTACAGAATCGCCAAGCGATATGTTCGGCAAGGCCATGTCGATCAGCGACGAGTTGATGTGGCGCTACTACGAGCTGCTGACCGATCTTGCGCCCGGCGAAATCGGTGCGTTGACAGAGGCGGTCTCTCGCGGTGCGCGTCATCCGCGTGATTTGAAGGCCGAGCTTGCGCGTCGTATCGTCGCGGACTTTCACTCGCAGGCCGAAGCAGAAGAAGCAAGCACTGAGTTCGACCGAAGGTTTCGAGACCACCAGACGCCCGCCGATGTTCCAACGATCGAGAAGCCTGCCGGCGCGATCAGATTGGTGAAGCTGATCGCCAGCGCGGGTCTTGCGCCTTCGGTCTCCGAAGCACAGAGGCTGGTGGCGCAAGGTGGCGTGCGAGTAAACGGCAATCGAGTTAATGACGTAAAGCTCGAACTGGGATCGGAGTCTGGAACCGAAGCGCTGATTCAAGTCGGCAGTAGGAAGTTCTTGCGAGTGATTTTCCGGTAACATGATGAAGCGTCGAGATTTCAATTTGACCCTGATGAGCTCGGTTGCGGCGATTGGGCTGCCTCGATGGCAGTCGCAATCCGCGCTCCGAGTGAACGGGACTCGCATTGTTGAGCGCCTCACCGCGCTCTCGCAGTTTGGGAAGAACCCGCAAGGCGGCGTCAGTCGCGTGGCGTACAGTGAGGCCGACAGGCAGGGCCGTGAATATGTCATTGGCCTGATGCGCGCCGCCGGACTTGATGCCGGCGTCGACGCCGCTGGAAACATCGTCGGCCGCCGGACTGGAAGCGATCTTACTTTGAAGCCGTTACTGATGGGCTCGCACATCGACTCGGTTCCCGAAGGCGGGAACTTCGACGGCGATGTTGGCTCGCTCAGCGCGATTGAAGTAGTCCAGACCCTGTCTGAGAACAAACTCACCACGCGTCATCCGCTCGAAGTTATCATATTCGCTGACGAAGAGGGCGGGACGATCGGCAGCCACGCCCTCAGCAGCGACATCCCTGAGAAGCAGCTCAACCTTGTCAGTAACAGCGGCAAGACAATTCGCGACGGCACAAAGTTCATCGGCGGCGATCCTGACAAGCTCGCAAGCGTTCGGCGCAAGCGCGGTGATATTCACGCCTATCTCGAGCTGCACATCGAGCAAGGCGGAATACTTGATGCTGAAAAGCTCAACATCGGCGTCGTCGAAGGAATCGTTGGAATCCGGCAATGGGAAGTGAAGATCGAAGTCTTCGCCAATCACGCCGGCACGACGCCCATGAATCAACGCCGCGATGCAATGCTCGCCGCGGCGAAGTTCATAGAAGCAGTCAATCAAATCGTGACGAGCGTGCCGGGCCGGCAGGTCGGCACCGTAGGCAAACTGCAGGCGTGGCCAGGCGCTTACAACGTAATTCCGGGCAAGGTCGTTCTCGGCCTCGAGCTTCGAGATCTGGATGCCGGCAAGGTTGGGATGCTTTATCAGAGAATTCGCGACGAGGCCGCACAAATAGGCAAGTCAAACGGAACCACGTTCGACTTCACGGAAACAAATTCGATCGAGCCTGCGCCAACCAACCAGCGAATTAGAAAGCTGATAGACGAGACCGCTAAATCGCTCGGACTCTCGACCAAATGGATGCCGAGCGGCGCGGGTCACGACGCGCAGGAGATTGCGCGATTAGGGCCGGTGGGCATGATCTTCATTCCAAGCGTCGGCGGGATTAGCCACTCACCAAAAGAGTTCTCTCGACCGGAAGACATCGCTAACGGCGCGAATGTGCTGCTTCACTCTCTGTTGAAGCTCGATCAGACGACACTTCGGTAGACTTTCAATTCTCAGCCAAATTGCTTTGCGTGCTTTGCGTCTTTGCGAGAAGCAATACACAGCGCAAAGACGCAAAGCACGCAAAGAAGCAAGAGAAGCAAAAGAAGCAAATGAATGGCTCAGGCAGCGGGTTTGAAGGTAGCTTGCAGTCGATAGGTTCCCCACGCGACCGTCATCGACCCGCCATCGCCCGCCTTCTCGAGGGTAATCTTCAATAAATCCTGTGGCGCGCCATCCTTTGCAAAACGTAGCGGCGCTTCAAGCACTACTGTTGATGGATTGAGAGGCCGCTCGATGGCTGACGACACCAACAGAGTCCAGTTTCTTTGCTCATCAGGGCGAGCAAAGATGGCGTATTTCCCGGGCGCCAGTTTCTTTCCGTCGAAGTCCAGCCCTACCGTTGTCTCGAGAGTGGTCGGGTTGTTCATGCCCATGAACCATGCGAGACCCGGCTTGATCATCTCATCGAGATTTCGCTTCCCGAGCGTCGGCGTACCGTAATGAACAGTAACCTTGCCTTTGCCCACCGCGACGCTGGTTTCATCCTCACCCGGATCGTGCGCCGTTGCGGCCGTTCCAAGGTATCGATTCGAAAGCACCCATGCGACGCCTAACAGCAGGACACCGGCCACCAGCACCGCCAAAGCTTTCTTCATAACTCCTCCTCAATTTCAGAGCGTTCACGGTTAGCCTATTGCAGCCCCTCGAGGCGGTCAAGCCGCAGCTACGTGGCGTAGTTCAGTCACACCTCACGATCGCGCCTCTCCATCAGCGTCCTCGGCGTCCTCTGCGGTTGATTCCCCAGCCCTGATCGAGAAAACCGCAGAGGACGCCGAGGACGCTGAGGACTTCATGCCTATTGGCCAGAGCCGGCTTAAATGTAGCTGCTTGAACTTTCCAGCGGCGCCGTCTATGTTTCGAGCCGTACCGAAACCCAGCTTCACCGACTGAAGGAGACTGATTGTGACCAGCCGAACTTCCATCAGGCTATCAAATCCGCGGGTGATCATTTTCCTCACCCTGCTCGTAACGTCGTTTGCACTTTCAGGCCTGTCAGCAGCGGCTCAGGAGACTGCGCTCGATCGCTACATTGCGAAACCTGATCCGAGCTACTCGTGGAAGCTGGTCAACACGATGGCGGGCTCCGGCTTCAAGCAATACGTTATCGATCTTACATCACAAACATGGCGCAGCGCCGCCGAAGTGGATCGGCCGGTGTGGAGGCATTGGCTTACCATCGTCAAGCCCGACAAAGCAGCTTCAAACAAAGCGCTCCTGTTCATCGGCGGCGGAAGCAATCGCGACCGGGCGCCGTCCGTCATATCAGACAGGCTCGCCAACTTTGCAACCGAGACACAAACCGTAGTCGCCGAGCTTGGCATGGTTCCCAATCAGCCATTGTTCTTTTCGGATTCGAAGGACAAAGGCCGCTCCGAGGACGACCTGGTTGCTTACAGCCGGGTGAGGCAAATGCAAAGCGGCGATGACGAGTGGCTGGTTCGGCTCGCAATGGTGAAGAGCGGTGTTCGCGCGATGGATGCGGTTCAGGAGTTTCTTGCAAGCGATGCCGGCGGCAAACTCAAGGTCGATCAGTTTGTCGTGTCGGGCGGATCGAAGCGCGGCTGGACTACGTGGCTCGTCGCCGCGGTAGACAAGCGCGTCATCGCGATAATGCCTACGGTCATCGACGCCTTGAACTCGGAAGCGATCACCAAACATCAATTTGAGGCCTATGGATACTTCTCCCCGGCGTTGCAGGACTACGTGAATCACAAAATCTTCCCCGACAAGATCGGCACGCCGGAGTATCACCACGTTCTTGCGATCGAAGATCCGTACAATTATCTCAAGCGCGATCGGCTGAAGATCCCGAAGTATTTCGTCAATGCCTCGGGAGATCAGTTCTTCCTCCCGGACAACTCGCAGTTTTATTACGGCGAGATCCAGGGCGAAAAGCACCTTCGTTATGTTCCTAACACTAAACACAATCTCGCCGGGACCGACGCGCGCGAAAGCCTGCTGGCGTTTTATCAGGCGTTCATAAACAACAAACCGCGCCCGGAGTTTTCGTGGAAGAAGGAAAAAGACGGCACGCTGATCGTGACGGTGAAGGACAAACCTCGCGAGGTGAATCTGTGGGAGGCGACCAATCCCAAGGCTCGCGACTTCAGAGTTGACACGATCGGCAACGCTTACACGAGCACTCCGTTGAAGGCAGAAAAGTCCGGCCAATACGTAGGCCGAGTAAGCAAACCCTCGAGCGGATTCACGGCGTTCTTTGTCGAGTTGATCTACGACAGCGGCGGGAAGTACCCGTTCAAGTTCACAACTGAAGTGAGCGTGGTGCCCGACGTGCTGCCATTCTCGTTTGGCTCGGCGCGCAAGTAGCCGCTCGTTGCCAATTACGAGCTTAGCTTTCAGCAAGCGCGCTGAGCAGTTGATTCGCGAGGCGCGGAGCTCGCTCATCGTGTTTTAGATAACAGTAAACCGGGACTGTTTGTCCTTTGATCCACCGCGCCCAGTCGAGCATTTCATCTTTCGAGTAGTCGCCCTTCCTCAAGCGCATGTAAGCAAACGCACCCGTCACCTCGCGGCGCGTGACGCCTGACTCGCCTTCTTCTTTTTCCACGACGCCAAATGCGGTGTTGTGCTTTCGCAGCAACTGAAACAATTCATCATCGAACCAGGACTCGTGACGAAACTCGAACGCCAGTTTTGCCTGCATCGCAAACTTCTCGAGAAAGGCTTCAAGCACCTCGAGGTCCTTCTTGAAATTCGGAGGCAACTGAACCAGGATCGGCCCGAGCTTCTCTTTCAGGTTCGCGGCGCAGTCCAGAAAGTAGTTCATTTCGTCGTCAACGTTCTTGAGCCGCTTGAAGTGAGTGATCCGCTGGCTCAGCTTCAGCGTGAACGAGAAGTCATCAGGCACTTCGGCGTACCATCCCTCGCAGAGCTTCGCCGTGGGCATCCGATAGAAAGTATTGTTGATCTCAGTCGTGTGAAAATGCTCGGCGTAATACGACAAGTATTTCTTTGCCGGAAGCTTTTCAGGGTAGAAGCTTCCCTTCCACTCCTTGTAAGCAAACCCCGATGTGCCGACAAGGATCCGGCTCGCCGCCTTTGAGTTTTCAGTTACGAAATTGCTCTTCATTGAGCGTCGGGGCGGTTGCTGTAGACCGAGATTGCGTAGCGCATTTCCTCGTCCAGGTAAAGGTTGAGGATCGTGGCCGCGTTGTGGCGTTCGTTCGCGTCGACGTCGGGCGACTCGTCCGAGAACGCGATAATGTAATCCAGCAAGGTGATTCGCAGCAGTGAAAGCTCGCGTATGAGATCGCGGCCTTTGTATCCCTGATGAACGCGCGTGTAAACGTTAGCCCTCGCTTCATTGCTATTGCGAACGTCCGGCGTCCTGTCCTCTCGAATGAGCTGGCAGATTTCCTCGACGATTGCCGGGACATGGTCAATCAATTCCGGTCTGGATAACTTCTCGTCTGATTCAATGCGCGGATCATCACGCACTGCGGTCGTCCATTTCTCGATAAGGGGTTTGATCTCGCTTTCAAGTGCGTCCGCAATTGTTGCCTGACTCATCTCATCTCACTCTGGCACACATAGCCAATGTGCCTGCGTCCAAGCAATCTTCAAATTCCATGCCCTGAGTTTTCTTGACGTACTCGAGAAAGCCGAAAATGTTCCCGATCTCGTCGTCATTGAAACCAAGGACTCTCATCAGTGAATCGTCGGCTCGATATGAGTACGGATACGGCAACGTCGAATAGGTATAGTGTCCGGTATCGAACAACACCTGAATCATGTTGTAAAGGTCCTTCAAAACCATGAATGAGGTAATAAGGCAATCGTAGTGTTGTCTACTCGCGCGCGTCAGAAGAAGAATGTAGTCCTGATTATAATCGCTTACGAAGTTGTCAAACTCTTCTTGAGAAACCATTTGAAAATCCTTGGGAGTGTCGACGGTCCGGTGCTTGTGAATGTAGCTTCCACGAACCCGATCTTATGACCGGGCCTGCTCTTTTTCAAGCCGCCTCTAAAAGCGGACGCCAGTTGCGCCGCGATCAATTTCTTCCTCAGCGTCCTCAGCGTCCTCTGCGGTTTTCTTTAATCAGTTCTGGGAATCAACCGCAGAGGACGCTGAGGACGCTGAGGACTGCCAGGCGCATGGTGGTGATATATTCCTGCGTTGCTCATAGTTGGTAGCCGTGTTTCTGCGTCATGAGGTTAGCTTGTCTCTCTTACGCTCTGTCACTAACGCAGCTCTAGTTTTTTCACTAACGCAGCTCTGGTTTTTTCACTAACGCAGCTCTAGTTTTTTCACTAGCCCAGGCGTTCACGCCTGGGTGATCGACGCATCTGACTGAGCGTAGCCCCGTTTACGGGGCTTGTCCTTCCTGCTTGAGCAAAGGTCTGAAGGTGCCGCTCGTCATGGCACTCACGCTTCGCATCGAACTCCCAATCACGCGGACCACCCCTGGCCTGAAGGCGAACCTGAAGCCCGTTGAAACGAGCTAGGGCGAATGTTTGGCTGCCGTGTACCCAGGCGTTCACGCCTGGGCTAGTGAAAAAGATTCTGCCGTGTACCCAGGCGTGAACGCCTGGGCTAGTGAAAAAGATTCGCCTCTATGCTCTAATCGCCGTTATTACACCAACGCAGGATTACAACACTGCCGGGCGCATCGAGCATCTTGCGTCCGCATCGTCTGTGCTAGAATTTCGTCGGCAACGTTGTAGAACCAAACGTCGTACATACCGATGATGCAGGATATCGAACAACGCGCGGGGCCGGCTTCAATCACATCCAAACGGCCTGAGACCGCTTTACCGCCAGTTCACAAACCAGATTTGCAAGGCTCTCGGATAGCCCGAATAGCCGCGCCGGCCGTCCCGCCTGAGCCTCTTCCGAAGATCGGCTTACGAGGCTATTTGCGAATGGCGAGAGTGATGTCTTCGGTCTTTCTGTTCCTCTTGCGCGTTTTGCTCAACTCACGCGGCTGGCGATTCAAAAAACTCCCGGAGGCCGACCTGCGTCATGAAGAGGGCGCGCTGCTGCGCGAGAAACTCATTCGCCTCGGCCCGACCTTTATTAAGACGGGCCAGTCTCTGGCCACGCGCGCGGACGTGCTGCCAATCGAATACATCCAGGAGTTGGCGAAGCTCCAGGACGAGGTGCCGAACTTTCCCACATCGCAAGCCCGGGCAATCATCGAGAGCGAGCTTCGCGTCAAACTCGAAGACATCTTTGACAACTTCGAAGACACGCCGATCGCGGCGGCGAGTCTCGGACAGGTTCATCGCGCGAGATTGCGAACGGGTCAGGTAGTCGCAATCAAAGTTCAGCGGCCGGGGATTCACGATCAAATCGAGTTCGACATACACGTGCTGCGTCGCATCGCCCGCCGGCTCGAGCGTTACCCGAACCTGGTGCGCGGCGTGGATTGGCAGGGTACGCTCGACGCGTTTCACTCGACGATCCACGAAGAGATGGATTACGAGCAGGAAGCGCGCAATGCCGAAACATTCCGGGCGAACTTCGCGCGCTGGAAGGAAGTTTACGTTCCTCAGATCTACAGGATATTTTCTACCCGCCGCGTGATCGTGATGGAATTCATCGACGGCCAGAAAGTCGTCGACACCGAAGGGCTCACCGCCGCCGGGCACAACCCGCACGATGTAGTAACGTTGCTCACCCGAACTTACCTCAAACAGCTTCTCGAAGACGGGTTCTTTCACGCCGATCCTCATCCCGGAAATCTTCGGGTGATGGCCGACGGGCGTCTGGCGTTTTTCGACTTCGGCATGGTGGGCCGGCTCGATGTGAAGCTTCAATCGAACCTGATCAATGCTTTTTTCCACGTCATCGAGCGCGATGTTCACGGGCTGGTCGACGACCTGGTTCGCTTGGGCTTTATTGAACTGTCGCCGGAGGACGAAGTGCGGTTCAAGCCGATCATCGAAGACCTGTTCAACCGCTACCTTGGGATACGGCTCGGCGATGTGAACTTTAAGGCGCTGATGTTTGACATGGCTCACGTGATCTACGAATTCCCGTTCAAGATTCCCGCGAGCTTCACTTACATCGTTCGCGCGGTCATGACGCTTGAAGGCATCGGCACGCAGGTCGATCCGGACTTCAGGTTTTTTGAGATCGCCAGGCCTTACGCAAAACGATTCATGTTCATGCGTGAAGGCCGTTACTTGCGGAGCCTTATCGTGGACCGCGTAGTTCGAGGCGAGCAGGGCGACATCGAGTGGGGAAAGGTATGGAAGCTGGCGAAGATGGCTTTCAAATACTATGTCCGCGGTGAGAATAAGCTTTAGTGATTGGTTAGCCGGCCCAAATTGGCTGATACACTTACGGCGGACTGATCGAGTGAAGAAACAAATTCTTATCTATGGTCTCATCTACGGCCTTTGTGGCGGGCTGCTGATCGCGGCGCTTAAGGTCATTGAATATCGCTACGTCGTGGTAGAGCACTCGATCGAGATTTATGGCGGCTTGACGGCGCTGGTCTTCGCCAGTGTGGGCATCTGGCTCGGGCTCAAGCTTACGCGAAAAGAGCAGGTCATAGTCGAACGGGAACTGATCGTCGAACGGGAACTGATCGTCGAAAGAGAAGTTCTCGTCCACGCCGGGAGCCCGTTTGTGCTGAACGAAAAACGGCTGCAGGAACTGGCGATCACCAAACGCGAATTAGAAATACTCGGTTTGATTGCGAACGGTCTGAGCAATCGCGAGATTGCTGAAAGGCTCTTCGTCAGCGAGAACACGGTCAAGACACATTCCAGCAGGCTGTTCGACAAACTCAGCGCCAAGCGAAGAACCCAGGCAGTCCAACAAGGCAAAGAGCTGGGGCTGATTCCTTGAGGTAGTCCGTAGTCCGTAGTCAGTGGTCAGTGGTCAGTGGTCAGTGGTCAGTGGTCAGTGGTCAGTGGTCAGTGGTCAGTGGTCAGTGGTCAGTGGTCGTGGTCAGTAGTAACTGGAAACGCAATCTACTTCGACTCAGGATTCTAAATCCCAAGAACCAAAACAAACGGACTACGGACTACGGACTACTGACTACGGACTACTGACTACTGACTACTGACTACTGACTACTAAAGTATTATTTTCGCCTGAATTCGCGAAATCATTCGAAAGTATGACGACAGAACATATGTCTACAAGGTACTTTCTCGAATCGATAGCAAAACATTTCGTTACGACAGGAGACGATTAAGGTGAAAAAAACAGTACTGACCTTCGGACTGATCGGGGGGGCCATCATGGCAGCAATGATGTATGCCACGCTGCCCTTCATGGACAAGATTGGTTTTGACAAAGGCGAAATCGTTGGCTACACGACGATGATCCTCGCGTTTATGCTGGTGTTCTTTGGCATTCGCTCCTATCGCGAAAATGTGAGCGGCGGCCGGATAACATTTGGCCGGGCCTTCGCGGTGGGACTTCTAATCACGCTGGTAGCCTGTGTCTGCTACGTCGTTGCGTGGGAGATCCTCTACTTCAAATTCATGCCCGACTTTGCTGACAAATACGCGAGCTACGTGGTTGAAAAGGCGAGGGCCGCCGGCGCGTCCCAACAGGCGATCGACGCACAGGTGCAGCAAATGAATAGTTTTAAAGCGATGTATGCCAACCCGTTCATCAACGTCGCGTTAACCTTCGCTGAGCCGTTACCCATCGGCTTGATCGTCACTTTGATATCGGCGGCCATCCTAAGGAAGAAGAAGGCAACAACCGCCTCGATGGATGAGGGTCGGCCAACCCAGCTCCAGGTACAGGGAGAGAACTAACTCGCGGTGCCTTAATTTGGAGTGCGGCGGCAAGGTACTCCGCGACGCCGCTTTCCGTTCGCAATAGATTCAATCACTAGCCAAAGCGGCGTCGCGGAGTACCTTGCCGCCGCACTCCAAATTAAGGCTACCGCCAACTAACTGGGTGAGTTGAGTGGCATTGGCGAATTAACCGGAACACCACATAGGAGGAGATTATGGAACTGGGAAATTTCTCTGTTAGCCTGGCTGTAAAGGATATCGAAGCGTCGAAGCTCTTTTACGAAAAGCTGGGGTTTACAGTTTTCGCGGGGAATCAATCGCAGAATTGGCTGATCATGAAGAATGGCGACCATAATATTGGGTTGTTTCAAGGCATGTTCGATAAGAACATTCTCACCTTCAACCCGGGCTGGAGTAGCGATGCTCAGCCGCTTAAAGAATTCACGGACGTTCGCGAGTTGCAGCGCCAGCTCAAAGATCGTGGAGTAGACATGATTTCAGAAGCAGACGAAAGCTCTACTGGCCCGGCCAGCTTTATGATTGTTGATCCGGATGGCAACACGATTCTGGTAGATCAACACGTATAGGCAAACGCGGCAGTTCTTGTTTGCAAAGCGCCCATAACAACTAGTTGTTTGTAAGCACCGACGGAGGCGGCCATTCCCACAACGGAGGTGGCCATTCCGCGGACCGAGGTTCCCCGCACCGATGGAGGTGCGTTCCATCGGAACCGGCGACTGCCCCAGGATTTTCCATTAGCCCAGGCGTTTACGCCTGGGTGGGCCGAGCCAATTGACAATCGTAGCCCCGTTCACGGGGCTTCGAGATGCTTGAGCGCCGCCCGGTTGCCTGAAGGCGGAAGCAAGCCCCGTGAACGGGGCTACCGGGAATTGCGTCATCGTTACCCAGGCGTAAACGCCTGGGCTAGTGGAAAACGTCTATCGCACTATCGGTTTTGCGACGGTATCATTGCCCACCTCAGGTCAGCCGCAGAAGACAATGAAAATCCTCACTTCTTTGCTTGTTACTCTCACTCTGACTGCCAGTGGGTTAGGGTGGGGAAACGGTGGAAAGAGCTCTCCCCGCCACACATGCATCGCCTCACTATGGCTGACACCAGAGGCCTGCTTGAGTTAAGCTGACGAATCTTCAAGAAAAGGAGATCCAGATCATGATCAAACCAGAGCCCTACATATCATCGTGGGAAAGGCATTCCATCGGAACGAAGTTGTTGATTCAAAGGCGCACGGTATCCAAATCGCCGACTCCGATTCAGCACTTCCTTTCGCGGCGTCATTTCGTCGCCGTAGCCTTGCTGATCCTGTTGGCCGGCTCTGGGTTCGCTACGGCTCAACAAAACTCCATTGCCGGGCATTGGGAAGGGGTTATCAAATTGCCCTCCGGTGAGCTGAAGTTCAGTGTCGAGTTCACTGACGCCGCCGGGAAGCTCTCGGCCACGATCACTATTCCTCAGCAGGGCGCTAAAGATTTGCCGCTGTCCGATGTAGCCTTCGACAAGGATCCCAATAAACGCGAAGTCTCGTTTGCTCTCGCGGGAGTTCCCGGTGATCCTAAGTTCAAGGGCAAGCTCTCGGCTGATGGACAGAAGATCGAAGGCTTGTTTACTCAAGGCGGCGCTGATCTGCCTTGCTACCTTAACCGCCAGGGCGATCCGGTTGCTAAGGCCAAAGAAGCGCTCGTTGGGTTTGACGAGGTCGTCACCGACGCGATGAAGAAGTTTGAAGTGCCCGGGATGGCTATCGCTATCGTAAAAGGCAAAGACGTCGTCTACGCCAAAGGCTTTGGCTTCCGCGACGTCGAAAAGCAGTTGCCGGTCACCGCGGATACTCTGTTTGCCATTGGCTCGTCTACCAAAGCTTTCACGACTTTCGTGCTCGGGACGCTGGTTGACGAAGGCAAGATCGAGTGGGAGAAGCCGGTGCGCAATTACATTCCGTGGTTCAAGCTCTACGATCCGTCTATGACTGAACACCTGAGCGTGCGCGATCTGGTGACGCACCGGTCGGGGCTGCCGAGGCACGATCTGGTTTGGTATAACAACTTCGAAGCCGGCAAGGAGCAATTCGTCCGTAAGCTCGCTTACCTGGAGCCGAGCGCCGATCTGCGCGAGAAGTTTCAATACAACAACCTGATGTTTCTGACCGCCGGTTATCTGACGGAAGTCATCACCGGCAAGACCTGGGAAGAGGCCGTGCGCGGGCGCATCCTCGATCCGTTGGGAATGAAACGCACAGACTTTTCGGTGGCGGATATGCAGAAGGACAGCGACTTCGCGCAGCCTTACGGCAAGAAGGACGCCAAGATCGAGAAGCTTCCGTTCCGCCCGATCACCAATCTCGCGCCCGCCGGCTCGATCAACTCGAGCGTCAACGAGATGGCTCGCTGGGTGACGGTTCATCTGAACGGGGGCAAATACAGCGACAAGTATGGCGACAAGAAACTGGCCGAAGCGCCGACCGTTGACGACATGCACATAGCTCACATGGTCACCGGAGCGACTTCACCTGAGACCGAGATTACCGGCGGCGATTATGGAATGGGTTGGTTTGGTGACAACTATCGCGGGCATCGCCGAGTCGAGCACGGCGGAAACATCGACGGCTTCTCGGCTAACGTCGTGCTGTTTCCAAAAGATGATTTCGGAATTGTCGTGCTGACTAATTTGAACGGCACGCCGCTGCGCGATCTGATAGCTCAAGTCGCGGCGGATCGGCTGCTTGGGTTGAAGGCGATGGATTGGATCAACCTGGGCGCGGCGCGCCGCGCGCTGGGTGAAAAAGAAAGCAAGGAAGGCGCTAAGAAGAAAGCCGTAACGCGCATCGCCGGCACCGCGCCTTCTCACAAGCTGGCCGAGTACGTTGGCGATTACGAACACCCGGGCTATGGGATTTTGAAAGTCGTGTTGAACGGCGACCACCTGGAAACCACGTTCAACAATATCGTCACGCCGCTCGAGCATTGGCACTACGACACGTTCAACGGCGGCAAGGTCAAGGACGGCGTCTTTGAAGATATGAAGTTCACGTTTCAGACCGATGTGAATGGCTTTGTCGCGAGAGTGTCCGCACCGTTCGAAGCTGCGGTCAAAGAAATTGTGTTTGTGAAGAAGCCCGACGCTCGGTTGTTCGATCCGGCGTTCCTGGCGCGCTTCACGGGTGACTACAGCTTTCAAGGCCAAACGATCAGCGTCAGCATCAAAGGCAACGCTCTGGTCGCGAATATGAGCGGCCAGCCGCAGCTCGACCTGATGCCTTCTCTAGCCGGAGACTTTGTGCTCAAACAAGTGCAGGTTGTCAGCATTCACTTTGTGAGTGACGATCAAGGAAAGGTGAGCGCTTTCGAACTTCGGCAGCCGGGCACGGTGCTTACGGCGAAGCGGAAATAGGATCGCCTGGCATACCTGCCACAAATCAATTGAATTTGAAAGCATTTGCTTTAGCAACGAACGGAACTTCAAATGATTGGAGGACTTGAGGTGCGGCTAGTGAGGTCAAGAAATTGCCAGCAGCCGTCCCTCCCAACAGAGAGCTCAATTATGTGATTATCTGCATCAACGTAATAAACCTGTTTGCTTCCGCCCCATCCCCAGGCGCAAGCCGTTATCAAATTGTAGATGCGGTGCGCGGGTGGGGCTCCGAATCTTGACGGCTCATCCGCGCTCTGCGCGATTGTCGTGAGATCGGCGGCCTCGGCCCAATCACTATTCTTTCCACAGTACATCTCATGAACATGGCGGTCGTCACCAATGAAAACTACTTGTTTCGTGCCAAGCAAGGGCCATCCGTAACCCACCATGCGATTATAACGAGAGCTAGAAACTTGTGGCGCTCCGGTACGGGCCGTTAGATTGGCCCAACACCAATTCGCTCCCGAGTTGCGGTAAAGCTCATGGATGGCGCCGTTACGGTCAAAGTACAGGACTTGTTTGCTGCGCCCCTCTTCCCAGGCATAGCCCGTTATGAAGCTATTCTCCGAAAAGTCTGCAGGAGGAGGAGCTCCCGTCTTAAGGGTAAGGTCAGTATGTTTCCAAACTTCGTCCCAAGTACTCTCCGAAGTCCTCTCGTTGATCAATTCGTGAATATGCCCATCGAGGCCAATGAATGCAACTTGCTGAGAGTCCCCTGCGGGCCAACCGTAGGCGGTGAAAGAAGCTCCTCCAGGGGAATCAGAGGAGGCCGCCCGTACAAGAGCCTGCATATAAAAACGAGCAGCGCTGCTCAAGTTTCTGGGTTGCCATCTATTGCCCTTAAAATGAAGCTCTGAAATTTCTACACCACTATCACTATAAGTAATGAGATGCTTGTAGCCTACTGGCTCCCATGCGTAACCAGTAGCTAGATGCCCCAGTCCGGGAAAGCTGAGGTTCTCATCTCGCCAACTGCCACGCGTGTCTACAGAAAGCTCATGGAGATTTTCGTCCTCATCAACGAAAAAGACGTGCTTGCTATGATTAGCTTCCCAGGCAAACCCGATGAGTTGATAGTCGTTACCACTTCCAACTTGCGCTGCGCTATGAGCAAGCATTGAGGTAGGCGCATGACTCCAAGGCGCACCAGCAATTTTGTAAAGCTCGTGAACCTTCCCATCGTCCGCGACGTAAAAGACCTGTTTTGAACGTCCTGCCTCCCAGCCAAATGAAACTATTGATGGTGCTGACATATTGACCTCACATTCAAGCAAAAAGAAAGCATAGTCACCAAAATTACAAATGACAAGAACTCTCAGGAAGTGGAAGGCGCCCAACATGATTCATACAGTTTTCTGGACTAAAGTGTTATGCGGGTTCCCGCATAACACCTTCACCACAGCATAGCGGCGAAGCTTTTTCACTAGCCCAGGCGTTCACGCCTGGGTACACGGCAGCTCATAATTCGCCTAGCCCGTTTCAACGGGCTTCAGACTCGCCTTGAGGTCAGGCGTGGTCCTTGTGATTTGGGAATTCGAGACGAAGCGTGAGTGCAATGACAAGCGGCAATTTCAGGCCTTTGCTCAAGCAGGAAGGAAAAGCCCCGTGAACGGGGCTACGCTAATCGTGCGCCGATCACCCAGGCGTGAACGCCTGGGCTAGTGAAAAATCAGAGCTGAGCGTGAACGCCTGGGCTAGTGAAAAATCAGAGCTGAGTTAGTGACAGAGCCTAAGAGTAACAAGCTGGCCTCATAGCGCAGATATACGGCGACCATCTATTAGCTACGCAGGAATATATCCCGCTTAAGGGTGTGATTGAAAGCGGGACTTGAGCCGGGAACTGCCCGCGACTCTTCGCCGGAAGAAGTGTGAGACTTGAGCCGGGAACTGCCCGCGACTCTTCGCCGGAAGAAGTGTGGGACTTGAGCCGGGAACTGCCCGCGACTCTTCGCCGGAAGAAGTGTCCTGAGAATTCGCTGGAACCCCGTAGGCGTAGAATGTTTATAGTGGCGAGCTCCGCATGTTGCCAACCCCGTAGGGTGAAATGTTCCTGCGCTCAACTCTATGGCCGCACCTGACGGAGCTGGGAGTCCACCTCCGCGTCCGTAACGATAAACATCGCACCCCTACGGGGTTGAGAGTCTGCGTCTCAGGTTCAAAGCTCGCTGTTATCAGCTTGACACTCCCGTAAGCGCCGTGATCTTATCCGCGCTTATGGAAACTAAATTACTAAGTGGAATCGTTCAGTCCGGCGGGGATAACAAAGCCAAGCCTCTTGGCAAGGTCCCTGTCACCGTGTTCGAAGCAACCGCGCAACAGCCCACCATCGTCGGCACAACGACCACCCGTGATGACGGCAGGTTCGATGTGGAAATGGAACTCGACAAGTCTGATCGGATCTTCTATGCGGTCGCGACGGTCAACGCGGACGTCCAACTCGTGACGATAATCGGCTCGGCGCTTCAGTATGATCGGCCCGCCTGGATCACCGCTTCGCCTCCGGATGTTGCGTCTCACTCGGCGGCCGAAGCGGGTGAGCACGGGCCGGGTGATACGGCTTACCTCATCATCAATGAGTTGACGACGGTGGCCGCCGCTTTTTCTATGGCGCAGTTCATACAGGACGGCGTCATCGGAGGCGATGCGTTTGGATTACAGATCGCTTCGCTGATGACAGATAACCTCGTCCAAAAAAATAGCGGCACGCCGTCCGACGTGCTGATGAACCCGCCTAACGGCGATGAAACGAACACGCTGCGCTCGACGCGCTCGCTCGCGAATCTGATCGCAGCGTGTATTAACAATGGTTCGGATGCGGTGAAGAGTTTGTTCAAGTTTACTACTCCCAACGGGGGAGCCGCGCCGACGAACACGTTTGAAGCAATGTTCAACATCGCTCGTTACCCGGCCCACAACGTAAGCTGTGTCTTCCTCGAGTCGCAAAAGGCTGACAGTTACTGGCCGGCGCTCCAGGCGATGCCCGATGCATGGACGCTCGCGGTCAAGGTCAACGATACCGGTTCGAATGACTTCCTGTTTGGAGGACCGGCGAACGTGGCCTTCGATAAGAGGGGTTACGGGTGGATCACGAACAACGTCGTTCAAGGCACGCCAAACTCCTGCGAATTCGCCGTAGTGCTGAAGCCTAACGGAAAGCCCGCGGACGGTTCGCCGACCACGCCATCGGAGCCCGCGGAAGGTTTGCCCAAATCGCCCATCTTTGGAGGCGGACTGCTGGGCGGCGGCTTCGGTGTAGCCGTAGACAAGAACCAGAACGTCTGGTTGAGCAACTTCGGTTGGGGCACCGGCGAAGCCATTCCGGAGAAAGGAAGCGCTTCACTTTTCAACTCTGAAGGCAAGTCTATATCTCCATCGGAGGGCTATGTCGGAGGCACATGGCGCGTGCAGGACATAGTCGTCGATCACGACAACAACCTCTGGCTTGCGAGCAATAACAATTCACTGGTGGTGGTCTTCCCGAACACGCAACTGCACGGCGACATCTGGGGTCCGGATCCGAACCGCGCAGCATCGGCGCCGATAGATGACGGCTTCGGGCCGTTCGGCATCGCTATCGCCGCGGACGGAAGCGCCTGGGTCACGAGCAGCGCGGGCCTCTGGGAATACACTGAAAGCAATCTCTCCAGATTCCGCTACGAGAACGGCCAACTGACAAAAGTTTATTGTCGCAAGTTTGGCCACGGGATGAAGGCGCTTGCGATCGACTCGATGGGCAATATTTGGGTCCAATCGGGCGGAGACGACGTTGTGTATTTGCTGAACTCCGAAGGCGAGCACATAGGCAGATTCAAGGGCGGCGGCATCAACGGTCCGTGGGGCGTTGCGATTGACGGAAACGACAACGTCTGGGTAGCGAACTTTGGAAAGATGCTGCCGTGCGCCGACTATACGCATGCGGCTGTCTCGGTTTTGGCGGGAGCTAACGCGGAGACTCGGCCGGAGGGGTTCGAGATTGGAGAGGCGATCTCTCCGGCGACGGGTTACACGCTTCCTACGGCGGGAGCGCAGGTGCGATTGCGCACAGGCGAACCGCTTTACGGCGACGGCAAAGAACCGTGCTACTGTCCGATGATGCGTCTTACGAACGTTGTGATCGATCAGGCGGGAAACGTGTGGGCGATCAACAACTGGAAACCCAATTTCGACACGAATGCGTCGGCGACGAGCGGCAACCCCGGCGGTGACGGCGTCGTGATATTCGTCGGCCTGGCGAAGCCTCCCAAGAAAGCTTAATTACCTTTTCGGTCTTTGCGTGCTTTGCGGTCCTTTGCGGGCTTTGCGTTAAGAAATTTTGAGCAAGAATTCTCAGCGCAAAGACGCAAAGGACCGCAAAGCACGCAAGGACCTCGCTTGCTACCGAAATCCCTCACATATATAGTAGCGCGCTCTCCCCCACGCTGTTTGCGTAGAATCATCATGATGTCGGAGAGAGCGTATGGAAAACAGTTCTAATGTGCTTTCGGAGTCGAGCGCAAGGGACCGGCTCAATAACTGGATTGCAATTTCGGTAGCCCTGCTGGCCGCTTTCATGGCCGTTACTAAGGTCAAGGACGACAACATCGTTCAAGCCATGTTGCAGGCTAAATCTGATGCGGTTGATACCTGGTCAGAGTATCAATCGAAACGCATAAAACATCATCTTACGGAGCTGGGGCGAGATCAGGCGATAGCTCTCGGAGCAATAAACCCACAGGCGGCGGCACAATTGAGCGAGCAATCGAAGCACTATGAATCTGAAATTGCGCGCTACGAAGCCGAGGAAACCGAGCTGCAGAAAAAAGCACGGGCATTCGAGGCGCAGTACGATGCGCTGAACTATCGAGACGATCAATTTGATCTTTCAGATGCTTTTCTATCGGTGTCGCTTGCGATGCTGGCTGTGACGGCGCTCACACGAAAGAAAGGGCTTCTAATGGCGTCGCTGATATTCGGAGGCTTCGGCGTAGTGATGGGTTTGGGTGGGTTGATAGGTTGGAAGTTGCACCCTGACTGGCTTACCAGGCTGTTGTCGTGACATTGACAGTTCAAAACTCCCGCCTGTACAGTCGCCATTTTGGATGTCCCTCGAGAAGGCGTCCGATATAGCTCACCTAGCCGGTCAGTAAGATCAGCGTGCGGTGCCTTATTTTGGAGTGCGGCGGCAAGGTACTCCGCGACGCCGCTTTGGCTAGTGATTGAATCTATTGCGAACGGAAAGCGGCGTCGCGGAGTACCTTGCCGCCGCACTCCAAATTGAGGCACCGCCGATCAGCGCGTTAGTTGGTGTTTATGAATCTGATAATCGTAGAATCGCCATCCAAGGCGAAAACAATTGAAAAGTATCTGAAAGAGATCAGCCCGTCGGGCGATTTTATCGTGCGCGCTTCGGTCGGTCACGTGCGCGATCTTCCCAAGTCCAACAAAAAGGCGATCGACATTCCTGCCGGCTTCGTGCCCCACTACGAGATCACAAAGGGGAGAGAGAAAGTTATCGACGAGCTTTCCAGGCTTGCCGAAAAATCTGACGAAGTCTTTCTGGCGACCGACCCCGACCGCGAGGGCGAGGCGATTAGCTGGCATATCCAGGAACTACTCGAGAAAAGAAATGGCGGCTCATTGCCCCGAGGAACCAAGATCCACTTCTCGCGAGTAGCGTTCTATGAGATCACCAAAGAGGCGCTCAAAGAGGCGATCAAGCATCCGCGATCCGTTGACGTCAACCTGGTGAAGGCGCAGGAAGCTCGGCGCGTTCTTGACCGGCTGGTTGGCTATGACCTGTCGGGGCTTATCTGGAAAAAGGTGCGCTATGGTCTGTCCGCCGGACGTGTGCAGTCGCCTGCTCTACGTTTGATCTGCGAGCGCGAACGCGAGATAAGAGCGTTCATTCCAGAAGAGTTTTGGGTTATCTCCGGCGATTTCGAAACGCAGAGCGGCGAGAAGCTGACTCTGATCTGCGTTGAAGAGCCGGGAAATGAAAAGGATGCCGACGGGATAATCCAGGCAGCGAGAACCAACAATTGGACGGTCAAGGACATCACCGAGTCGGAGGCAAAGCGTTCGCCTCGTCCGCCTTTTACTACTTCGACTCTACAGCAAACAGCGAGCTCCAGGCTCGGCTATTCACCCAAGCGGACAATGATAGTTGCACAAAAGCTATATGAATCGGGTCATATCACCTACATGCGAACCGATTCAACTACGCTTTCAAGTCAGGCGGTAGATGCTATCAGTGCTTACGTGAATAAGAAGTTTGGCAACACGTATCTTCAGGTTCGAACCTACAAAACAAAAGTCAAAAACGCTCAAGAAGCGCACGAGGCCATCAGACCAACTGAGCTCGACAAACCTGGAGCTGGTTCGACTCCCGAACAAAAGAATCTTTACAAACTGATCTGGCAGAGGACCATCGCAAGCCAAATGGCGGACGCCAGGCTAATGAGGACAAAGATTATTGGCGCGTGCGACGGAACTCCTGATTTTGCCGCGACCGGTTCGCGGGTTGTTTTTGATGGCTGGCTAAAGGCTGATCCAGACGCTCGCGGTGACGATGTCGAACTGCCTAAAGTGACTGCCGGCGAGTCACTCAAACTCCTCGACGTGCTCGGTACTCAAAAGTTTACGCAACCGCCAGGCAGATACAGTGAGGCGGGTCTGGTCAAAGCCCTGGAAGAACGCGGCATCGGACGACCATCTACATACGCGAGCATCATCTCGACACTCGGCGATAGAGGATACGTGGAAAAGGAAGGACGCGCCCTCAAACCTACGGACACAGGCGAAGTCGTCTCTCAGTTCCTGGAGGACAATTTCACCAGTTATATTTCAGACACTTTCACCGCGGAAATGGAGAATGAACTGGATGAAATCGCAGCCGGTGAACGCGACTATGTCAAAACGCTTTCTGATTTTTACGGGCCGTTTTCTACGGACGTAAAATCCAAAGAAGGCATGAAGAAGCAAACGACGTTTGGCGAAGCTGATGCCAAACACAAGTGTCCGACCTGCGGCGCTCCTATGCTGGTCAAGCTCGGCCGCGGCGGAAAGTTTCTCTCGTGTTCCACTTACCCTGATTGTCAGGGCGCTCTGACAATCGAAGGGGTTGAAATAAACGCGGACAAGCCTATAGCAAATCACCCTGAGACCGGCGAGCCGATTTACGTCAAGACCGGCCGCTTCGGACCATATCTGCAGCTTGGGGAGAAAGTAAAAGGCTCAAAAACCAAGCCCAGGATGGCGAGCATTCCCAAGGACATGGATCCAGCGAACGTTACTCTGGAAATGGCCCTGAAGTATCTCAGCATACCGAGAACCCTTGGCAATCACCCGGAGACCGGCGCTCCAGTGATAGCCAATAATGGACGCTTTGGCCCTTACGTTTCACACAACGGTGAGTTTCGCTCCATCAAATCACCCGATGATGTTTACACGATCCAGTTACCCAGAGCGCTCGAGCTTCTCGCCCAGGAAAAGAAATCTCGGTTCCACAAAAAAGAGAAATAAGAATGTGAGACGCAGACTCAAGGCACGTGAGCCTGACTCAAACGCGTTCTCGATTCACTCTTCGAGGCGTGAGCTGAAATAGCGGGAAGCATCTGCACTGTTAAGTCGCAGCTTGGCGTGCTTTGCGGTCCTTTGCGTCTTTGCGCTGAGAATTCAAGCCGTTCCCCGTTCATGAAGTCTGGTCCGGGCGAGGAGAATCTACGACGAAAGCCAAGACACCGAGTCGCGACCGGACACCGCGTTTGTCCGGCAGAAAGACTCACTCGGAAGCCGCCGGCGAAAAATGCGAGAGCTGCGGCTCGCCGATGGTCAAGAAGTTCGGGCGTTTCGGAGATTTCCTCGCGTGCACAAACTACCCCAAATGCAAAACGACTCGCGACCTGCCGAAGTCTCACCCTGAAGCAGGCGAAGAATCTCACGCGGAAGCTGCGGAGGAAACGTGTGAGAATTGCGGCAAGCCTTTGGTATTGAAGCGCCGGCGCTTCGGGCAGTTCCTCGCCTGCTCGGGTTATCCTGACTGTAAGACAACTTGCAAAATTCAAAAGGGCGGCAAGGTTGCGGCGCGCGATGTTTGGCTCGAAGAGCATTGCCCTCAATGCAGCGGCAACCTCACGCTCAAGCAGGGGCGATACGGACCTTTCACGGCTTGCGCGAATTATCCGAAATGCAAATACATCAAGCAGGAGACGACCGGAGTGAGCTGCCCGGGATGTGGCGCGGGAGAGATCGTCGCGAAAAAGAGCAAGCGCGGCGGCTTCTATGGTTGCTCGAGATATCCGGCGTGTAAGTTCTCGATGCGTGACAAACCGGTTCCGAAATCGTGCCCCAGTTGCGGCGCTCGTTATGTGGTTGAGAAAACGAAGAACGACGGTTCATGCGAGCTTCAATGCACCGCGGAAGGCTGCGAGTACAAAGAGGTACGGCCTGAGTCTCTCTGAAGGAGAAGATAAAACCGACGCTGGTTACAGCTTGATAGTTCTTTAGCTTGGCCGTTCATACTGCCAAGGTCTCAAAGGCGACACGCACTTGCTCCGATTCCGCAATGGAGAAATTCAGCTTCTCAAAGCCGATTACTCGCCCAGCCTGGTCTTTCATCAGTATTACCTCATCACCTGTTTCTTCGCATACATGCTCATCTCCTGGATCGCCGAACCACACTGTTAATGTGTTTCCCGTTCGATCATAAAATACCTTTACGTTGGCCATACTCTTACTCCTTCTTTGACTGCATCTGTCGGAAAGGTCGTGATCAGAAAGCCATCTCCATTAAGATGCTTAGCAACAGCACACACCCATCGTTTGGCTCGTTCTGCCTTATAGAACAAATAAACCTCCGCATCAATGCTACTCACCCGAATCTCATCTGGGTTTTGCAAAGCTTCCCGAACATCCGATTCCCGCCCTGCCATTACTGGGTGTTTGATTGTAACAATCAGTTCCCAGTATGAACGAGTTACGCGCACGCTGAACCCCAGTGGCGTAAGGACTTCAAAGTGGATATCGGGATCGTTGGTCACAAAGGGAACTATAACTGACATTAGCTTGGATCGGTGAATCAGTTTGCGCTTACTTTCGTGAATATTGATTGCACCGCACCCGCTGAACGCAGGGATTGCAGTCCTTTCGCCTCGGCGGGACTGCATGTCAAGCGGCGAAAATCGCCACGCAGAGTTACTTGCTCGGACGGCGTTAGCCGCGCTAAGCGCGATCTACTCACGGCGCTACTCAACCCTCGGTGGACCTTGTTTGATTCGCGCGCGCACTTCATCAGCAGAAAAAGTCCACTTGCTCTCGAGCCACCACGTTGCGCCAGCTTTCACGTACGGCCGAACTTTCTTCACCGCTGTGGCTCGATTAGTCCCTGATGTCTCGCCGCCCGCGATGATGTCAAAAGGAGAATCTGACTGACGGTGCTCGTCGACAAAACGCTTCAGCGCCTTAATCTCGGGCGCGGTCATTCGGCTCATGCTCTTATACTTCTGCGGGATGATCCCGTCCCATCGGAGCGCGCGTTCCATTGATTTTGGTTTCTGCCAAACGCCCGGAACCCAGATCGGAATTCTCGGGAACTGAACCGGCGGCGGTATCATAGTCATCTCCTGAACTTGATGATGTTCCCCGCTGAAGCTGAACGGTTTGCCTGTCCAAAGCCCGGTCAAGACGGCTAGCCCTTCATCGAGAAGTTGCGCGCGGACTTTTATATCCATCGGCTCTCCTACCTTGAAGAATCCTCCGTCGTGTTCGGCGGCGCCAAGCCCAACGCCGAGTATCAACCGTCCTTTTGAGAGATGATCGATGCTCAAGGTTTCGCGAGCGAGCTTCCACGGACGCCGTCGCGGCACTGCCGTTATCATCGTGCCTATTCGGAGACGTTGAGAACGCATAGCCATCACGGCGAGGCCTACCCACGGATCAAAAAAGTCGAAATCCGGAAAGTCTTTGGCCGCGATCGCCATCGCGTCCGAGATGAAGAGCCCATCCCAGCCCGCTGTCTCGGCGTCTTCGGTCAAATCGCCCAGCGTTCTCACGTCCCACCCATCGACTACAAACCCGTATTGCATACGACGCTTCCCCCGTAGCTTAACTCGCAATGTTTCGCCGAAAGAATAATGGGTTGATCCTGACATCCTGTGTCATATTTCTTCTTGAGTGACAAAAAAATGACCGGGCGCGGTGTGCCGAACTAATCGCACTTGCCGCGCTCCGGTCACAGCGTCTTCGTTTCCCATCTGTTGTGCATCTGAAGCTTCGTTGCAGTGAGCGATAGGATAACGACGAAGACGGCCTTAGTCGAGGAGAACTATGAGGTGGAATGCCCGGTCGCTATTCGTCCCGCCCGAGTCATGAGTGTCCACCCAAACGCCCTTGTTTACCTCGGTCCCCGACAGGCAGCAGCGCAATGCAACGCCTATCTCGCCGGCAGGTTCAGTTGCGATCCCCGGTCGTCCGATGGAAGCGACATAGACGCCCTGACTAACGTCGTCTGTGAAGATTACCTCGTATTGCCCGGTGGCCAGTTTCTTGGCGCGTGTGACGTTGCGGCCGCGGACCAGGGTGCCGTTAGTCTCGATCACCGCCCAATATTCGCGGACGCAGCACCGTGAGACCGTGGTCACCGATGGTTTCGTGGGGACGACCAGAGCCGCTTTAGCGGCGTGCTCGTCGGGAGTATTGTATTGTTGACTCTGTTTATCTGTCATAACGGAGGCTCCTTTAATTTTTGATGAGTTAGTGTGTACTGAGCTGCAACTAGAGCGGACTTGAAAGACTGATTGGGGTGACGGGAGATTCAGTCTTTGGTCGAGTCACTTACTTGGGTAGCGGGGTATTAGCGTGTTGCCAGCAAGCAGTCGTCTGCGTCCTCGGCGTCCTCCGCGGTTTTCCTGCTCAGTGGCTCGGAATCAACCGCAGAGGACGCCGAGGAGAAACGCGAATGTGAGCGAGCAACACACTATCACCCCACTACCTAACTTGGGGCCCCGCCCAGCGTCGGGTATCTCTTTATGGACGTCGTTCAAATGACTTCGGCCTACTTTGAAAGGGCGACTGCTCCATCAGTTCGATATGCTGCCCCATAACCTATAGACGCAAATCAGCAGCGAACCAATTCAGTTTTCTTGGCGACCTCCCGCTCGACGCGGCGGATAACACACAGGAGCCTGACCCAACTGAAACGTGAGTTCCTGCATCAAAGCCGCTCTGCTTTACAACGCGAGCGGGCCTGCTGTACGCTTTGTTCGAGGCAAAGGGCTCCTATCATTAACCTTACTACCGGTGAGGAATCGCATGCCGTTCAATAACTTCAAATCGTCGGGTCGCGGATTCGCCCTCTCTCCCAACTGGCTTCAGGAGTTCTTCCGGCGCTACACCTTTCTTGCATTGGTAGCGCTCTCGGTCATCGCCGGCATCATGTTTGGCGCCACCGTCGCCTATCAGGCAAGCATGACCGAGCAGGCCCAGGAGGTCGCCGGGCTTGCGAATTATCGTCCTAATCTGGTCACTCGAGTACTGGCTGGGGACGGCAAAACCGTAGTCGGTGAGTTCTCGCTCGAGCGCCGGATCCCGGTAACGTACGAACAGATACCCGAGACTATGAAGAACGCGATCTTCGCGATCGAGGACGACCGTTTCTTTCAGCATATCGGCATTGATCCAATTCGCATTGCGACCGCGGCGATGAAGAATATTATCAAGAGCCGCAAAGCGGAAGGCGCATCGACGCTAACTCAGCAGCTCGCCCGCTCTCTGTACCTGTCGTCGGAAAAGACCTACACAAGAAAGATCAAAGAGATTCTGTTCGCGCTACAGATAGAGCGCTACTACACCAAAGAACAGATCATGGAGATGTACTGCAACTACATCTTCCTGGGCGGCGGCGCTTACGGCTTTGAAGCTGCGGCGCAGTATTATTTCTCAAAGCCGCTCAAGGATCTCACGCTGGAAGAGTACGCGTTGCTGGCGGGGCTTCCAAAGGCGCCCAGCCTGTACTCGCCGACCCGCGATGAGAAAGCCGCGCTCGACCGCCGAAATGTAGTTCTCTATCGAATGCACGAAGAAGGCTACATCGGTGATGACGAGTACAGTCGCGCGCGCCAGACAAAGATCAATCTGAACATCAGCCCGCCGCAAAACGCCAACAACTCGATCTTTGGCTACTTCGTCGAATCCGTGCGTCAGGAATCGGAGGAGACCTTCGGCACCTGGCAGACGCAAACCGGCGGAATGAACATCTACACCACGATCGATCCGGTCGCGCAGCGTGAAGCGGTGCGTTCGGTGAGAAAGGGCTTGCACGCCTACGAGGACCGGCACGGCAAGAAATGGCGCGGCAAGCTGACAAACCTTCTGGATCAGAAGCCTCCGGTTGACGTCTCTCATTATTCGCATCCCGATTGGATGGGCGACTACGCCGCGGGCGAGTACATCTACGGCGTTGTGATGAACGTGACCGGCGCGAACGCGGATGTCCGGTTTGGCGACTACAAAGCCACGCTGACAGAGGCCGGAACGAAGTGGGCCGGCGGGCCCCCGTCGAAGCTGCTGCGCAAAGGCGACCTCGCGGTCTTCAAAGTCAACAAGGCGGAGAACGAAAAGAAGGTGCTTGATGTCTCGCTCGATCAGTTGCCTTCGGTCGACGGTTCCTTGATATGTCTGGAATCAAAGACCGGCGATGTGAAGGCGATGGTCGGCGGATACGACTTCGCGACTCGCAAGTTCAACAACGCAACTCAAGCGGAACGGCAGACCGGGTCATGCTTCAAACCTTTCATCTACGCGGCTGCGGTCGAGAATGGGTTCACACCGGACACCGTCGTCAGCGCCGAGCCTTTCGTAGATCCGGGAACCGGTTGGTCGCCGAGCAACTACGACGGGTCTTCCGGTGGAGGAATGCTTCCGCTCAGAAGTGCGCTTCAACAGTCCTTAAACGTTGTCGCGGTGCGCCTCCTCTCGATAGTCGGAGTGGACAAGGGCGCGGACATCGTCAAGCGCTTCGGTTTGTCAAACCCGATGAAGCGCGTGCTGCCCTCGGCTCTCGGAGCGACTGAAGAACCGCTGATCGATATGGTCAGCGCGTATTCGGCCTTTTCAAACCAGGGAGTGCGCGTCAAGCCGCACTTGATCAGACGCGTAACGGACGCCGACGGCAATACCAAGCAAGAGTGGAAAGCGGAATCGTCAAAAGTGATTTCGCCATGGGTCGCCGCTCAAATGCAGGACATGATGCGCGGTGTCGTCACCGGCGGAACCGCGGCTTCGATGATGGCTAACAAAGAACTCGCCAAACGAATGATCTGCGGAAAGACCGGCACCGTAAACGATTTCACCGACGCATGGTTTATCGGCTACACGCCGACGTTCACAACTGGGGTCTGGATCGGCTATCCCGGGTTGAAGAAGACTCTGGGGAACAAGGAGGCGGGTTCGGTCGCCGCGCTGCCGATGTGGATCCACTTCATGGAGAAGTTCCTGAAGGACAAGCCCAACGATCAGTTCCCCAAGAACGTTCCGCCCGACAAGGAAGTGCTTGCTCGCAGAGCTGAAGCTGAACGCTCGATCCGAGAAGCGCAGGCCAAGGAAGCTGCAAACGCGAGCGACGAAATGAGCGACAAGGCGAAGCAGGCCGGCCAGGACGAAGAGGCGCCAAAAGACTCTAAGGAGCGTCCGGCGCCTAAACTCACCGAACCCGATGCGGCGCCCAGGCCCCCTCGCTCTGAGAAGCCTCGATCCGAGGCTGACCGCGACACATTCCGTCCGCCGCCGGAGATAAAGCACAACGACAAGAGCACCGATAAAGAAGAGAAAAAGAAGCGCGGCAAAAATGGGTAAGGAATTGCGAATTTGAAATTTGAAATTTGAAATTTGAAATTTGAAATATTTGAAATTTGAAATTTGAAATTGCGAATCTGATCGCTCTGCGGCGAAGGTGGTGACGGTCGGTCTCGGGTAACGACAATTCGCAATTCGAAATTCGAAATTCGAAATTCCCAATTCGCAATTCGCAATTCGAAATTCCCAATTCGCAATTCCTCATGCTTTTCATAATCCTCATCATCGTCATCGCAATTGCGCTCACCTACGCTTTCAGAAGTCGGCAGGGCCTCAATCGCAACGAGCGACTCTATCTGAAGCGTCGAGGCTACGAGCCTCCAACCGAGATTGACGAACGCCCGCGGGTTTCAAAAGACACACCACTCTTCAGCGCGATCGAATCCCTCTCCGATGTATCTGCTTTCGCTCGCCAACGCGCCGCGGAAGATCTCGCTCGGATGTGCGAGTCCGGGCGACGTGATCCACGAATGTTGTCGGCTTTGATTGCGGCGCTCGAGGACAACGATGCTTCTGTGCGCGGCGCAGTTGCAACGGCCCTGGGTAAATTCGGCGATGCGGAGTCGATTGAAGCTCTCAAGAAGAGAATGACGCTGGAAGAGTCTGTGCACGTGAGGGCGTCGTTGGAGCGGGCGCTCGAAAAGGCGCCCGATCGGTGATGGTATGCAATATTCCGAGAATCGATGACGCTGACTTGACGGATTTGCACGGATGATTATTGTAAAGAAACGACCATCCGGTTTGAGAAATCCGTGTTCCAAGCCAAGAACTGCGGGAATCTCAATTGAAAAGACCGCGATATCAACTGGGGCGGTGGCCGTCGCCATTGAAAAAAGCGCAATTTCAGTTGAGAAGTGCTTTTCTCAATTGAAAACACCGCGATCTCAACTGAAGCGGTGGCTTTCGCGATTAAAAAAAGCACAAGTTCAGTTGAAGAAGCGATTTTCGCAATTGAAAAAACGATTCTTTCAATTGAAAATACCACTCTCTCAGTTGCAAAGACGGCAATCTCAATTGCAAAAAGGATTTCTCAGTTGAAAGATTGCGATCTCAATTGCTAAGACGATCTTCTCAATTGAAAAGACATCACTCTCAATTGACGAAGCAGCAATCTCAATTGAAAAGTCGGCGGTTTAATTGAAGAGGCCACAACTCCAATTGAGGCCCTGCGTTCTCTCAGTGGCTACGCGATTCAACTCAACGCCACTCGCCCACCATCACGAAAGGCGCCCAGTAGTAAGGCGAGCTATATGTCCGCGCGGCAATCATGTTCAATCGCGCGGCCCGCAATGATCCGGCAGCCCCGGCCCCATCTTTCTTAAGCAGAGCTTTGTAGAAGTCTGACATCAATAGAGCGGTGGACCGGTCGTCCACCGACCACAGGCTGACGCCGACCGACGGCGCGCCCGCGTACAGGAAGCCGCGTGTGAGCCCCATCACACCTTCCCCGCGCTTCTCTTTTCCAAGACCAGTCTCGCAAGCCGAGAGCATCACCAGAGGCGAGCCAAGCCGCAGGTTGAAGATCTCTTCCGTGCGAAGGAAGCCATCCTGCCCTCCTTTGTTGCCGACAAGCGAGAGCACGACACCCGAGAACTGCGGGTGCTTTGCGTCCAGGAATCCATGCGTCGCTATGTGAACAATCGAGTACGGTTTCAGGTCCCGCTCATGAGCGTTTGCTTCGCTGGCGTCGAGATCCAGCCACTTCTCTGCCCTGAGGCCCGCAGTCCTGGCAGTTCTCTCGATCTCATCGGCTTCGTCGCGAGTGCCCTTGAGCCGCCTGATCACGAAAGTAGCGGGAATCTCTTTTTCAATTCCCGCCACGTCTCCGGCGGCGCTCGTCACAAAGAGGCCGCGCGCCGCATCGGCCGCCGTTCGACTCCCGGCGAGATTCTTCGCGCGCTCATCGCCGAGGTCGAAGATCGGATCGGCGATCAACAGTATCGCTTGCGAAGCCGCCGCGTTGCCGGATGCCTGCCGGCGCACCGCGTCGATCACCGACGCCGAAGGTGCGTAGACGGTTTCGTTTGTCTTAACAAGATAGGGCAGAGATGAATAGTCGGTCCCGCCCGGCGCCGTCACCAGCGCGTCGAAGGGAACGAATGAAAGAGTGCCGTCGGCAACTATGAGTAATCGCCGCGCTCCCACCGTCGAGATCGCGGGTTCGAGGATGCTCTTGTAGAGCCTGTACGACGCGGCGGTGAATGAAGCCGCCGACCCGCCTACTTCGCGTCGTCGCACCGCCAGGCCGCGTTGTTTGTCATCGGGAGTAAGTTCGAGAAGAGATCGTCCGGTATCGGGCGGAAGAATCTGTCGCCTCAGTTCGTCTGCTTGTGTGTTGAGCTCGCCGCGCGCGGGCAGCTTGAAGACCCGGACGGTGGTCTTTGTCACCACCCAGAGGTATGACGCTTCCGTGCCGAGGCTGTATTCCAGCAACGCGGTCCCGTCGTCCAGCACTTGTTGTTGCACTTGCGCGAGCGTCAAAGGCTGTGTCGACGTCAGAGTTTTGTAGCGCGGGCTCTCCGCCCGAATCTGATTTTCAATAGATCCTTCTTCGATCTGAAGCCTGTCAGCGGCCTTCTCCAAACCCTCTACTGACAGCGGCTTGTCTGACAGGGCGACGCCCATCAACAATTGGGCGACGAGCGCCTGCTGATCGAGATTCTCCTGTTTGCGTTTGAAGAGTTCGGGCGGCACTCCTTCGCGAATGTTTGTTCCGGTTTCGCCGAGCAAGTCGAGCAGCGACCGCGCGCGGCCACGCTCGACGATCTCGAACGCCTTCGCCGCGTAATCGAGCGCCGGCCCTTCGAAAGGTTTGTTCGAAGCCGGCTGCGCGGACATCAGAGCCATCTCGGCAAGCGCGCTGGAGGCTTCGTCAAAAACATCTTTCGTCGTGGCAAGGAAACTCGTGTGCGCTTCATCGGCGCGCACGCTGCCCGCGCGAAGCTCCTCTATGCTCTCGAGAGCGGCGTCGTAAGCTCGGAACGCTTCGGCTCGCAACTTTTCTTTTTTCCTTGCGTCCTTTTCCTCCGAGCCCAGCAGCCAGAGACTTCGGCCGAGGCCTCTCTCGGCGGGCCACATCAGGTCGAGCCGCTTCTCTTTCCTGGCTTCCTTCGAGGCATCCTCGAAGATATCGACCGCGTCTTTGAAGCTGCCTTGCTTGAGCGCGACATCGCCGAGACTTGTCCGCGCCGCGATGCGGAACCGGCGCGTTTGTCCGAGATTGCCAATGCCGGGAAGGTTGCTCTTGGTTGCAGACAACGCGTGCTCGAAGTGATCTTTGGCATCCTTGAGATTGCCCGCCCGATAGTCAACGCGCCCAAGCCCGATCTCATACCCGGCGTAGATGATCGTCTTTCGGTAGTGGTCGAATATCTCTTTCGCGGACAACGCGCTTCCCACGGTGGGGGCGCCGATTTCTACGCCTCTGTTGTCCGAGGTCTGTCCGACGGCGACGCCACCCAAAGCCCCGAGCAACCCCTTCGCCTTGTTGCCGGGCTTCTTGACTTCCATGCGGTCGTAAGCGGAGCGAGCTGCCGGGAAGTCGCCTTGCCGGTAATACATATTCCCTATCTTCGCAAGCATCAGGTTGGTGTTGTATTCGGCGTGCTTGGTGTCTGTGTAGATCTTGAGCGCGCTTTGAAAATGTTCGAGCGCCAGGCCGTAACGTCCCTGTTGATCGTAGAGGTCGCCGAGCAAGTCATGCGTTGCAGCTTCACCCCATCTGTCGCCGCCTTTGTACAGCCGGAGGGCGTTCTCGAGATGAACCAGCGCTTCGCCGGCCTCTCCGCGCCGCAAAGCGCGCCGCCCGGTTTCGCGTTCCACCTCGGCGCTGCTCATCTGCTGTTGGCCCTTCTTATCTTTGCTTTTCTCTTCCTTGTTCTTCTGCGAATTCGCCGGCTCAGGGGAGATTCCGGAAGATGCCGAGACGTAGGGAAAACCGGTTCCTGCAAGAGCGATCGACCCGAGCAGCAACACCGTGAGCGCGGTTGAGTTGTATTTCATCGAAGCCTCCGGAGTACGAGAGCGCGGTGACGTTGCGGAATGCAGTTTATCACAGGGCAGGTTCTTAGTGGGCTTTGCGGTTCTTGGCGGGCTTTGCGGTTCTTGGCGAGCTTTGCGCGAACGAATGAATGAATATGTTAGCGCAAAGATCGCCAGGGACCGCAAAGCTCGCAAACGCGATTCTTCATCACGCGCCCTCTTCTGGCGTCTCCACCCTCGTGTACTCCACCGCGCCGGGAGGCATGTAATGGAACCGAACCAGGTACACGTTCTCGCCGGTGCCGTGTTGCGCGATTTGCAGCAAATCATCCACGTTCTCGAATCCGGATTCACGGGCGAGATCCGCGGTCACGTCTTTGATGGTGATCGGTGAGATCGAATCCACGACGATGTGTCCCTCGTCCATCGGGTAGCGACCACCGACCTTTACGTGAGGCCGTGTCCAGATTCGAACGCTGCATCTGATTCTTCCGTGCCGGACTCCGTCGCGAAGACGCTTCGTGAACATCATATGGAACCTCGCAAGTTTCGCTGTCGCGCGACGACGTCTTCTACGACGCGCGTAACTTCTCCCCCCATCTATCAAGCGCGTCGATGATTTCCTGCCGGGTCTTTAGAGAGCCGAGGTGAATGTACCGGTCAGCGTTCCGCGCGATCAACATCGCCGCTGCCACCAGCATATCCCGATGCAAATCCGAAAGCAGTTCACTGCCACAGCCGGTAAAGCGGGGCGGTGTAATCGGATTAATTTTCGGTACATCAGTCCGGGCCGTCTGTAGAGTAAGCACTTCACTCACCTCAGTCGCGTTGGCATCACGGTTGGTCAGATGTGCTCCGTTCAGCCATTTCTTCGACGCCGTTCTGATGATAGAGGTGTGATCGAATTGCGTGTTGCAGATTGTTCCTTCTTCGATCCACGGCGAAACCAGTACCGCCGGAACGCGCACGCCGAGCCTCTTGAAGTCAAAATTGCTACCCTGCCCGTCGCATTTCTTATTAGCCTTGATCACAACGCCGTCGGGAGAAACTGCCGCGGGCGGCGGCTGATGGTCGAAGCATCCGCCGTGTTCGTCGAAAGTAATTATCAACAGGGTCTTCTCCCAGTACTCGCTCTCGCGTAACGCAGTGTAGACGTCGTAGATCAGTTTATCGCCGTAGAGCGCGTTGGTAGGCGCGCCGGTGTCGACGATCGCAAACGCGGGGTGCATATCGTTTTCGGGTCCGTATTTCTCGCTACAAATCATGTTCGGCTCGATGAATGTGTACGCGGGAAGCGTGCCTGCCTTCACGTCGGCGAGAAACTGATTCGCCTGCGAATCAGGGTGAGACGAATAATCGCCGGACTGAAGCGGAAAGAAACGCGGCTTTTCAACATCGAACAGAAACTCCCACAGGCGCCTCTGCCCATAAAGGGCGTTGCACAACAACAACGGACCGCCGTGATAAATCTTCCAACTGATCTTTTGGGCTTCCAGGAGGTTGTAGATTGTAGGAGTGTCGTTGATGAAGATGCCTTTGTCCCAGAAGTGCTCGCCCCAACTATTGTAGACATTTCCGCTTGAAGTGGCCGCGTGCACGAAAGAGCGATTCGGAAAAGTCTGCGTAGGAACGGAACTGTACCAGTTATCACACACTGCGTAGGCCCTGGCCAATCCGTTTATGACCGGCAACGCAGTTGGCTCGAAGCAGTTCATGATGATTCGAGGTTTAACATCGAACGGCGGGTGCCCCTTTTTCTGAGCGTCGCTGTTGGCCGTGCTGATAGCGTTCACATAGTCATTGAAGAACCCCTGCATATTGGGCTTCTCGGTGGTGAGCGGAATGGGACACGGCGGAGGACACGGCGGGTCGCTTGGAGGACACGCCGGGTTGAACATCTGCATATAGACGTGGTCGTACGGCTCGTTGGGATCAGGGTAAGGGGCGGTCATGTCCGTTCCAGCCATGACATAAGCCCTCTCGCCGCTGGGTCGGGGATTACTCATAGAGTCGTTGACGCCGTTGAAGTTCGGGTTGTCAGGATACAACCGGCCAAGCACATTATCGAAAGAGCGGTTCTCCATCATCAGCACGACGATGTGCTCTATCTTGGCCAGGTTGGGGTTCTCAGAAGACATTGGTTTCTCCTTAATATACTGACTATGGCGCAGGACATCTTGCGAATATTTGCGACTGCATGAATCTCTTCGTAACGCTCTTCATGCTTTAGATCTGTATGTCTCCAACAATGTATTGAGGCAACGTGTAGATGCCGGCTACGCTGTTAGCCGGGCGCTGTGCGATGCTGACCATTGCTTAAAACGTGTGTCTTGGTCTGTCGCTTCGTAAACTGTGACAGCCACACTAGGAAGGGGTTGCGGTTAGCGCTGCCGGGCTCTGCCGGCTGAACGATTCCGCTTAGTAGTTTAGTTTCCATAGGTGCGGATAAACCACGGCGCTCCGCGAGTGTCAAGGTGGTGGACACACGATTAGTTTGATCGGTTACGACTCATGGGGGAAGGTCGTGCCGGGTTCAGGTCATCTCGTGTACTGTTCCGCTCCCAGAAAATGAAGCGACACAAATGGCTCGTCACCTATGCATCTCATCACTCAAGCCGCAAAATCCAACAAACCGGCGCTAGTCGTAGCTGACCAGGTTAATATGATCAAACTTCAGCACATCTTCCAGATCACTTTTGTCCGTCCAACTCATCACAACGGGGATGACCGTTATCGTTATATCGGCACTCTGCGCGGCAGCCTTTTTAATAGCATCCGTCGCTATTACGACCTTTTTGATCGCCTCCAACGGGTGTGAAGGACGAAGATCAAATTCATCGCGTCTCTGATTAATGTCGCAGTGACCGACATCCCCGAAGCACCCGCCGTGCCCGAAAACACTGAATGATCCGGCGTAACCACTTGCCTCGGTCTTGGGAGTTTCTTGATCAGCGTTAGGATTGTTAATAAAAACGCGGGCCTCATACGAGGCACCCGAATGGTCTACGCCAATGAATTCCAAGTCGGCGCGCGAAAATTGGAATGGTAGCTCCTTGACGGAGACCGCCCTCGGCGACTTGTACGTCTTCGCTACGCGGTATGCCCCACCACCTCCCTTGACTGCTTTGATCGCGCCCTTCGCGGATTTCCTCGCGGTCGCTTTTCGTTTGGTTGCCATAGTCAAAATCCTCCAGATTCTTAGCTCGCGTAATAGCCTCCTCGCTTAGATTCTCACCAGAGAAACAGCGTATTCGTAGCCCAGCGCATTGATGTTCAGCACGTCTCGAACGGTCAGCGAAAACGGCGGCAAAACCATCGGCAGCAGATTCGGTGGTATGTTACTTTCACCGTGCCTTATTTGCCACAAATACCAGAGCCGATCAATATTGCAATGGTGTGACCAGAAGATGGGATCCCAAGCCGCCGTGCCAACGTTTCCCATATCGCCAAGGCCGCCGCCAGTCCAGCCATGAATAAAATCGTGAATTCCTTCAAGCTGTCTGGAGAAATCATCAAACTGCGTCAGGTTCAAGACATCGGTGACATCGGCCGGCGTAGGCAGTTCTCGCGGCTGTCTGGGAGAGCGGCGCGTCATGCGGTCGATTGGTGGGTTAGCTGTCGGAGCGACAATACGCGCACTAAAGAGTGGATTTGGTTGGCGGTCACCGGCATTCGAGAACGCCTCGGGTACACCGGTGACATGCGACCGAGGCGAAGTCCAATCCCACCATGGAAGTCCTACCTCGGTATTAGGAGGACGCTGATCACGTATGGCCCTCTCAAAGTAGAGGAGGTACGCTCGGTGCCAGGGCAGAAACAATTGGGCATTCACATTCGAGCGCTGGGAGTGATCGTGGTGCCAGCACCACCAATTTGGTATACCGTGCAATCCGGCGAAGTGATTGTAGCCTCGGTTATCCATGATCTGTTGCGCATTCCTATAAGCCTCGCGAATTGCTTGCAATTCTTCTGCGGGCAAATCGTCTGCGTTTTTGCGAACAGTTAAACCGGCCATAGGGCCCTCCTTCTACGTGATTGTTTGCGCCGAGGTTCTAACCCGAAGCTCGACATGTTTTTGAGCTACAAATACTGAACATTTGCTCTGGTAATCAAGGGTGAGCTTGGCAGTGACATCGAACGCTGTCTGGTACCTGGTGCTTCGGCAGGGCGTTCCATATCGAAGTCCCAACCAACATCCCCCCGCCCAGATAAACTCCGACATCATAATCAAATCCGAATTTGCACATGTAAATTAAAATGGCAGCCATGAGTCCCAGCAGGAATGGTCCATAGCCACCCCTCCGGCGACCGCGTACCAGTAACGCGCTAACTGATAGGAACAGTAGAACGGCCACCACCGGCTTCAACCAGTACGCGTTGATAACGGAACCAACTCCGAAGACGCTCATTAACCCCAGCCAGCAAATCGGGCACTTAGGCATAACAGCAATTAAGATAGTGCCGAAAGCCGAAACCGTTATGTCGCTCGACCTGCTCATGGTTATCCGGCTTGGGCTTCTAGTACCCACAGAAGCCCTTCCGCGTTTTGATCCGGAAGTCTAAGGCGTGCCTAATGACAAAATTTTCTTAAAGAACTTCGGCTACTGAGAGAGCCCACAATACTTTTATTGTTTATGACATGTCAAGGAAATTCCACGGTGGACAGCAGGTCGATTCTGGAATCGCCAAGCGGAACCTAATTCTTGCCGGGGTTGCTTAAGCGAACATTCGACTCGCGCACCGTGACCTCCTTGAACTCACCGGGGCCCCGCACAACAGGCTTGTCCAGCCGCACGAGTAGATCGCCATCGTCCTTTTCAACCACTTCGCCTCGATAAACCTTGTTCGGGTCGATCAAAATATAGTCCTGAGTATTCCCAGGTATCTCAACTCTGTCTCCGATTTGGACTTTTTTCATCATAATACCCTTCCCTATGGCAATTTGAATCTCCTAATACTTCAAACAGCGTACGGTGTTCAATCCACCTTCGGTTGTTTATGCCATCAATTGGACATGAATAGAGTATGCGGCCCTCAAGAAAGCCAGTCAAGATGTCGCATTGACTCATTAAAATCCATTCTTGCCCGTGATCCAAAGTGCCACTCTTGGCTTAGGCCTTCTGTCTCGCGGGGCAGTTAACGCTACCCGCTGAAAATGACCTGCCTCTGGCGAGTTAGCATTCGTTAGTGACCCGAGGGATTACTCCTGCCGTGGGTCAGGTAGCTGCTAGTGTGTTCGTGAAGGACTCCCGCGCTCGTCGGTCTGAACCGATCGAGCCAGAGTTTTGAATACAAGAACGGGAAGGTGTTTAGGTAACTTGAATAACCGAGAGCGGACATCTCTTTAGCCTTTGCTCGACGATCAGGGATCCGCGCCTTCGCAATAGACTTGACCCCTAACAGACGAAAGCAATATTCTCCGCTCGCCGTTGGGATGATTACTTGCCGGAACTTTGGAGACATCAATGAAAAACAAATCAGTAATCGCTGTTGCATTCATACTCGTGCTGACACAGATTTCGTTTGCGATTCGCAAGCCTGCACCCACTAGAGATCAACAAATAGCTCAAGCCGCCGAAGCCCTCCGAGCAAAGATGGTCGAGCAGCGTCGAGACTTTCATATGCACCCGGAACTCTCAAATAGAGAGGAGCGGACCTCCAGGATCGTGGCGGAAAGATTACGGGCAATGGGGCTGGACGACGTTAAGACCGGTGTAGGCAAGTACGGAGTCGTCGCGTTGCTGAGAGGTTCGAAGCCCGGGCCGTGCGTCGCCGCGCGAGCCGATATGGATGCGCTCCCGATTCAGGAGACTATCGATGTGCCTTACAAGTCGCTGGTGCCGGGAGTAAAACACGCCTGCGGGCACGACGTACACACGACGGTCGAGCTTGGCGTCGCCGAAGTGTTGAGCAAGATGCGCGATCAGATCTCCGGCTCGATCAAGTTCATCTTTCAACCCGCCGAAGAAGGCGCGCCCGCGGGCGAAGAAGGCGGCGCCGGATTCATGATTAAAGAAGGCGCGCTTGAGAATCCGCGGCCCTCTGCGATTTTTGGCTTGCACACCGGCGCGTTCGAAGTCGGCCAGATCGCTTATCACTCCGGGCCTGCGATGGCTTCTTCAGACCGATTCGCGATAACGATTCGAGGGAAGAAGTCTCACGGCGCGCAGCCCCAACTCGGCGTTGACGCGGTTGTTGTTGCCGCTGAATGTGTCACTGCCATTCAGACGATTCGCAGCCGTCGCACCGATCCGCTCGAACCGCTGGTGATCACGATCGGCACGATTAACGGTGGGGATCGTCATAACATCATCGCCGGCGAAGTGAAGATGGAAGGCACTATGAGAACGATGAGTGAAGAGGTGCGCACGCGATCACAGGAGATGATGCGCCAGACGCTTGCAAGTGTGACTGCAGCTTACGGAGCGAGTTTCGATTTACAATTCGACAGCTCAAACCCGGTGACCTTCAACGACCCTCGTTTGGTGGACGAAACGCTGCCGACTATTCGTCGCATCGTTGGCGATGCCAATGTAGTCTCTCCCAAGCCGTTCATGCCCGCCGAAGACTTCTCTCTCTATCAGAAGGTCATACCCGGGTTCTTTTACTTTCTCGGAATCGCGAACAAGTCTAAAGGACTGATGCCCCAGTGGCACACTGCTGACTTCGACGTAGACGAAGAGAGCCTTGTCATCGGGGTGAAAGTGATGTCAAACGTGCTGCTCGATTATCTCGATCATCACGCGGCCGGCAGATGAAGCGCGAATCCCTCTGCGCGTTCTTATCGCTGCGCTTGCGGGCGGATCAGAAACGGAGTGGGGAATTCCTTCAGCTTCTTCCACAGAAGTATCAGGCTGCCATCCGTGTCTTTGCGCACCACTCTGAAAGCAACCAGTACGTCGAAGCGTTCATAGCTTATGCTCCGCAGGATATACGTGTGATTGATTACAGCAGGTATAGACCGCCTGTAGGTTTGACCTGCATTGATGAACCCCGCGCCTGTTCGGCGTTGCTCGTCACGCGCTGACGGCTCGGGTGCCGGCGCGACGAACTCAGCCAGATATGCGACGGCTTGTGAAGCGAGCTCGACTTTTTCTAAAGGCGTATCTCCCAGCGACGTAAGGAACCCAAAATCAGCTCCCACAAATCCAGTGCTGAGAATTCCCTGCTCTAGTGCGATTTGCGGATTAGCATCGTAGCTGTTGCTCTGCCGGGTAAACGAGTAGTAGGCGCCGCCTTCGCGGATGGTCAATTTGTCGCGGTATTTCTCGCGCGGCATCAATCGCGCGATTCCGGCATCACGCTGGCTGAGGAACTCCGCAAAACGCGCGCGATCTTCTGCCGAAGGCGCGAGCAACTCGTCTTCCTTCACCTTCAACTGCTCACGCAACGATTGAATTTCATTTTGAAGATTGTCCCGATCCTGAGCAGCGGCGCTCGGCGGCAGCAGCAAAACGAGCGCGAACACATAAAAAGTGAGCAAGGTCAGCCTCTTTGTCATTGGAACCTCCTTGTGAATTGCGGAGTGGTGTCACCAGTGAGCACGCGTGTGCGAAGCAAAGGTTCCACAAATGTCGTCGACCTCGTTCAATCAACCGCGCGCTAGCTCGAGTGTCTTCGTTACGGGTGCGCGTAACGTGACGCGCACCCCCTCGTTACTCGCCGGCTGCGCGAAGAAGGTGGTTCTGCTATCATCACTCGCGAACCGCGATACAATGTCTGAAAAGAACCCAAGCATCTTTGTAACCGGAGGTACTGGCTTTGTAGGAAGCCACCTTGTCGATCTCCTCATCGAAAGAGGCAACACCGTTCGTTGCCTCGCGCGAAAGTCGAGCAACCTTCGATACCTGAAAGATCCGAAGATCGAATTAGCTTTTGGAGGATTGGACGATTCAACCGACTGGGATGAGGCGCTGGACGGCGTCGATACGGTTTATCATGTGGCGGGGACTACATTCGCGCGGCGCGCGGAAGACTATTTCGCGACCAATCACAAGGGGACCGAGGCAATACTCGCCGAAGCCGTCCAGCGGCGCGATCGGATAAAGAGATTTGTCTACGTTAGCTCGCTTGCGGCCGTGGGTCCCGGGCTTGACGACAAGCCGGTAAACGAAAACACTCCGCCGTCGCCAGTCACGCCGTACGGCCGCAGCAAGCTCGCGGCTGAAGAAGCCGTGAACGCTGCTCGCGATCTGTTGCCCGTCACAATCGTCCGGCCTCCCGCGGTCTACGGACCGCGCGACTACGGCATCTTCGAGTTTTTCAAAGCCGTTAAGGGCGGGATCTTTCCAATGATCGGCCGTCGCGATAAACGAGTAAGCCTGGTTCACGTGCGCGACCTGGTGGAAGGGATCATGCTCGCCGCCGAAGGCGAAGCCTCGATGGGCCGCACCTACTTCATATCGAGTGACGACGATTACTCGATGCGGGCGGTCGCGGATCTGATGGCGGCGCTGATGCATAAGCGCGCTCGTGAAATCGCGATCCCCAAAACCGTAGCCTATGGCGTCGCATACATAGCCGAGATGGCAGCCGCGCTTTTAGGCAAGCCGCCGGTGATCAATCGCGACAAGGTGACCGACCTTTCACAGACCTGCTGGTCGTGCTCGATCGAACGCGCAAAAAGCGAGCTTGGCTATGAGCCTCGAGTGCCGCTGGAAGAGGGGCTGCGCGAAACACTCGCGTGGTACAAACGCGAGGGCTGGTTGTGAACGCGGGCGCGAGCGACGGGTCCGCGGCGCGACAGAGAGACGCGGCCGCGCGACAGGGAGATGGGGCGACGAGGCGACGGGGCGATCTCTTGAAGCTCACTCTTGCCGACAAAGTTGTTGTTGTCTATCTTGCACTCATTGCCCTCCTCATTCTGATCTTCAGCTACCGGATTGAATTCTGGGGATGGCTTTGCGTGGGACACGCTGTGTTCATCGCACTGGTGGTTTTGCTCACGAAATGGGACGACCCCGTCTCCCGGTCTCGCTCTCGCCCCATCTCCCCCTCTGCCCGTCGCCCGCTCTCCTCTTTTGTACACGGCTGGTACCCGGTCGCGCTGATGGGACCGACATACAAAGAGCTCACATACTTGATTCCTCGGATACATCCGCGCGACTTCGACTCCGTGCTCGCCGCGATCGATCATCGAATCTTCGGAGTGCATCCGACGGTATGGCTGGAGCGGTTCACGTGGCCGGCGCTGACTGAAGTGCTTCAGCTTACATATTCGACTTATTACTTTCTGCCGGTCGTTCTCGGAGTTGTACTGTGGAAGACAGACAGCCTCGAGAAATTTCACTTCGTTGTGTTCGTCGTAGTGTTGGGCTTTTACGTTTCTTATCTGGGATATATAGCGGTGCCGGCGATTGGGCCGCGGTTTCTTGCCTCGATAGCAGAAGCGCAGACAACTCAGTTGACGGGGCTCTTATTTTTTCAACCGGTGCGCCGGCTGCTCGACAGCGCCGAAGGTATCACTCGCGATTGTTTCCCCAGCGGTCATACTGAATTGACATTGCTGGTTCTTTACTACGCTCGCAAGTTCCATCGCCGGACTTTCTGGTTTCTTCTGCCGTTCGGCGCCGGCATCGTTCTCTCCACAGTCTATCTGCGGTATCACTATGTGGTTGACGTCGTCGCGGGTGTGGTGGTCGCATTCGCTATCATCGCGATCACGAGACCTGTCTTTAACAAGGTGATAACGAGAGAAGGTCAACCTGCATAAGCGCTTGATAGTGGTTGAGTCTGACTCTCTTATTCACTAAGTGAAGAATTAACCGCTGATTTTCGCTGACTGCGTTTCGCTGATCTGCGCAGGTCAGCGTACCGAAGGCGGCGCAAATCAGCGGTTAATTGCACCGCGCGAGACTGACCACCGCCAAACGTTTCGATCTCGTCGGTGCAATGAGCGGATGTCTGCGCTATAATCGCGGGATATAGCAATGCAACGCGGCGCCTGATAATGACCTGGGCACAGGATGCTATGAGCACACGAACTGAAGCTACAATCGATGACCTTTACCATGTCCCGGAGGACGGTAAGGCTGAGATCGTAAACGGAGAACTGGTGCTTATGAGCCCAACTGGAGACATGCCCAATACAGCGGCGTTCGAGATCGCCGTCAGCTTGCGAAGTTACGCACGGCGAACGAAGTTGGGTCGCGCGTACACCGATAACGCTGCCTTTATTGTCAATCTGCCGAATCGCAGATCCTTCAGTCCAGATGCCGCGTTTTATGTCGGGCCGCGCTCTGGTGCCAAGTTCCTTGAAGGCGCGCCAATCTTCGCCGTGGAAGTACGAAGCGAAGGAGGCTACGGACGCCGAGCCGAGAGAGCGATGGCAGAGAAACGCGCCGACTATTTCGCGGCCGGCACACTGGTCGTATGGGATGTGGACGTTCTCGTAGAAGAAGTCATCAAGTCCTACATCTCTAACGATCCTGAGAACCCGATAGTGTTTCATCGCGGCGAAGTTGCCGACGCAGGAGCAGCACTGCCAGGTTGGTCGATGCCGGTTGATGATTTGTTTGAGTGATTGATAGCTGCCGATAGAGCGTGAGAACGATCCGGTCACGGATCACGCATCACGCATCACGCATAACTTTTCCGGGGGAGCTTCGCCAAACGGCGGGCTGAGAGTCCCAATCGGGAGACCCCTTGAACCTGATACGGGTAATGCCGTCGAAGGGAGACCATAATGACACCTCGAAAAGATTCAGAACCACACGCGGAAAGCACGTTTCAGTTCCCCAACTCAGCGAGAATTTACATCGAAGGCAGCGCCAGGAGCATCCGTGTGCCGATGCGAGAGGTACACCTGAACGTGACGCGCGGCGTGAATGGCGCGATTGAAGAGAACGAGCCGGTTCGCTTATACGACAGCAGCGGGCCGTGGGGCGACCCGGAAGCCAACTGCAGCGTCCACGATGGACTGCCGGGGCTTCGCCGCGAATGGATAATCTCGCGCGGCGATGTCGAAGAGTACGAAGGCCGCGACATCGTTCCGCAAGACGATGGCTACTTGACCGAAGGCGCTCGCGAATATGCCCTGCTCAAAGACAACGCGCGCCTCGAGCCCTTCCCCGGCGCTCAGCGGCGCCCGCTGAGAGCCAAGCAGGGTCACGCGGTCACGCAGATGCACTACGCCAAACGCGGCATCGTGACTCCCGAAATGGAGTTCATCGCGATTCGCGAGAACCTGGGCCGCGCGCGAGAGTTCGAATCGGCCAGGAACGGTGATCGAAGTTCCATTAACTTTCAGCATCCGGGGCAGTCGTTTGGAGCAAAGCTTCCATCTCATATCACCGCTGAATTTGTGAGAGAGGAGGTTGCTCGCGGACGTGCGATCATTCCGGCGAACATCAATCATCCGGAAAGCGAACCGATGATCATCGGACGAAACTTCCTGGTGAAGATCAACGCGAACATAGGCAATTCCGCGGTCGCTTCTTCCATAGAGGAAGAGGTAGAAAAGATGCGCTGGTCGATCAAGTGGGGCTCGGACACGGTGATGGATCTCTCGACCGGGCGCAACATCCACACGACGCGCGAATGGATCATTCGCAACTCGCCGGTGCCGATCGGGACCGTCCCGATTTATCAAGCGCTCGAAAAGGTCAACGGCAAAGCTGAAGATTTGACGTGGGAGATTTATCGCGACACGTTGATCGAACAAGCCGAGCAAGGCGTCGACTACTTCACGATCCACGCCGGCGTGCTGTTGCGCTACATTCCGATGACCGCGAAACGAACGACCGGAATAGTCTCGCGAGGCGGGTCGATCATGGCTAAGTGGTGTCTCGCGCATCACGAAGAGAGTTTCCTTTACACCCGCTTTCGGGACATCTGCGAAATCATGCGCGCCTACGATGTTTCGTTCAGCCTCGGCGACGGCTTGCGTCCCGGCTCGATCGCGGACGCCAACGATGAAGCTCAATTTGCCGAACTCGACACGCTGGGAGAACTGACGAAGATCGCATGGGACATGGACTGCCAGACGATGATCGAAGGCCCCGGCCACGTGCCGATTCACCTGATCAAAGAGAACGTAGATCGGCAGCTCGAGGTCTGCAGCGAAGCGCCGTTCTACACCCTTGGTCCGCTGGTGACCGATGTCGCGCCGGGCTACGATCACATTACTTCGGCGATTGGAGCGGCGATGATCGGATGGTTCGGGACCGCGATGCTTTGTTACGTCACGCCCAAGGAGCATCTCGGGCTACCCGACCGTCAGGACGTTAAGGACGGTGTGATAGCTTACAAGATAGCGGCTCACGCGGCTGACTTAGCCAAGGGGCATCCGGGCGCTCAGTACTGGGACAATGCGTTGTCAAAAGCACGTTTCGAATTCAGGTGGGAGGACCAGTTCAATCTGGCGCTCGATCCTGAGCTTGCTCAGCAGTATCACGACGAGACGCTGCCGCAAGAGGGGGCAAAGCTCGCGCATTTTTGCTCGATGTGCGGCCCGCACTTCTGCTCGATGAAGATCACGCAAGAGGTGAGGGAGTACGCGGCACAGCAGAATTTGAGCGAAGTGGTCGCGCTCGAAAGCGGCTTGAAGGAGAAGGCTGAAGAGTTCAAGCAGGCGGGCGCGGAGATCTATACTAAGGCATAATGTGGTGGGCCGGATTGTTTGTTCGAGCGTCACCCGGAGAGGTATCCTTCGCACATGGCCACAATACTCGAAATAGAGAAACTTGCGCTCAGCCTACCCGAAAAGGAACGAGCGGTTTTGGCGGCGAATCTTCTCGAGTCCCTTCCCGGCGTTTTGTTCGACGAAGATGAAGGCGTTGCCGAAGCGCTACGCCGCGATTCGGAGATTGATGCGAATCCCGATAAGATTATTTCGTTGGCGCAATTGGATGCTCAAATCCAGAGCCGACGTAGCTGATGCGCCTGGAATTCCACAAGCAGGTTGCTTCGGATATCTCACGGATCATGGATTACTACGAGTATGTGGCTGGACCAGAACTGGCGGATGAGTTCTATGCTGAGCTGCAGTTCTTCTTCCGCAAGGCAGCCGACTCCCCCGAATCGTACAGCGTTCGCGAAGGCGATTTGAGGAGGGTGAATCTTGACAGATTTCCTTACCATTTTCTTTTCCGCATAGTCGAGGACCGCGTACGAGTATTAGTCGTTCGTCATCACAAAAAGACGACCGTCACTCGGGATGAAGCGACGTTAGGTCGCTCCAACGCCGGATCGCTGCCATTGAAGAGCGGCTTGGCGAGGTTTATTCTGCTCTTAGCGTGAGCGCGATGATTTCTGCTAAAGAATTAGTTGGGGAGGAATGGGCCGAGTGGTATTCGATGACGCCGATGGAGCGTTGGGAAGAATCGGGGAAGCTTTGGGAGATGTACCTTGCAATGGGAGGCTCGCTTGATCCAGAACCCGACCCACAGAGTCCTTTCTTCGATCCAGACGATCCTCAGTCATTCCCGATTGATGGCGGGCGAGAACTTCGGCTTGTACGACGCAATGGAGTACGCACCTTTGAATTGATATCCGATCCTAAGGGGAAACAAGACGACAACCACTAACCTCCGAATCATTTCACTCATCGCAAGCGCTACCGAAATCGTTTGCGCGCTCGGGTTCGAAGACCAACTCGTAGGGCGCTCCCACGAGTGCGACTATCCGCTTTCAGTCAAGCAGCTTCCTCAACTCACCAGCCCCAAATTCAAAGTCGAAGGCTCCAGCGCCGAGATCGATCAACGAGTGAAGGCGACTCTGCAGGATGCGCTGAGTGTTTATCACGTCGACCCTCGAATGCTCGAGGAACTGAAACCAACTCACATCATCACTCAATCTCAATGCGAAGTCTGCGCGGTGAGCTTGAAGGATGTCCAACGAGCGGTCTGCGAACTGACCAGCTCGAATCCCGTCATTGTCTCGCTCGAACCGAACGCGTTGGATGATGTTTGGGCGGATATTCTTCGCGTCGGCGAGGCGCTGGGTGCACCCGAGCGCGCAGAGACTTTGGTTGATTCATTGCAGAGCCGAATGGATGACATCGTTCAGCGAACCCATTGGATCCCTAACAATCCACCGCTTGCTTACATAGAATGGATCGAGCCGTTGATGGCCGGCGGCAACTGGATGCCCGAGCTTGTAGAGATGGCCGGCGGCGTAAATCTCTTCGGTGAATCGGGCAAGCATTCGCCGTGGATGACGTGGGATGAACTGGTAACAAAAAACCCTGACATCATCTTCGTCTCGCCGTGCGGCTTTGATATCACGCGCACTCTCGAAGAGATGAGCCTGCTCAGCAACAGGGCCGAATGGAAGAAACTGAAAGCTGTGGGTGATGGGCGTGTGTTCGTCGCCGACGGGAATCAATATTTCAATCGCCCAGGCCCAAGGCTCGCCGAGTCATTGGAGATTCTCGCTGAGATCATTCATCCAAACGTGTTTCACTTCGGCCACGAAGGCACGGGCTGGGTGAGGTACGTTTGGACAGTGTAGGGGCGGCCCTCCGTGGCCGCCCCTCGATCGTGAGACGTTATCGTTGCACCAAAGAGGGGCGGCCACGGAGGGCCGCCCCTACATGTGAAATGTGACTTATTGCGTGAAAGGTGACTCATGCAAAGAAAGAACATCGCAAGCGGCACGAAATGGGAGCCGATAGTTGGTTACTCACGGGCGGTTCGCGTCGGCGCTTCGGTTCACGTCTCGGGGACGACCGCAACCGATGAAGCCGGCAACGTTGTCGGCAAGGGCGATGCCTACGCGCAGACGGTTCAGACCTTGAAGAACATCGAAGCCGCGCTTCGGGCTGCCGGAGCCAGTTTCAAGGACGTCGTTCGAACGCGAATCTATGTGACCGACATCGACGAGTGGGAAAAAGTCGGGCGAGCACACGGCGAAGTGTTTCGCGACATTCGTCCGGCGACGAGCATGGTCGAGGTTAGTCGCTTGATCGATCCGGATATGCTTGTGGAGATTGAAGCCGAGGCGGTCATCCTCTAGTCCAGACCTAATCAAGGTCCTTAGGCACAACGACGTGACGCATCAATCGTTCGATCAGGTTTTTTCGACGGTCCACCCGGCGGCGGTGTTTGGCGGGATTGAACGCGCCGTTCGGACTTGGGATGATTGACGACAAAAACGCGGCCTGGTCGGCTCCAAGCGCGGCCGCCGACGTGTTGAAATAGTTATGAGCCGCCGCCTCCGCGCCGTAGATTCCGTCTCCCCATTCAATCACGTTCAAATAGAGTTCCAGTATCCTGCGCTTGCCGAGAATCCACTCCATCTCTTTGGTGATCAATGCTTCGTGCAGCTTGCGAAGCGGATTCTTCGAGGTCGAGAGAAAAAGGTTTTTTGCGAGCTGCTGAGTGATCGTCGAAGCCCCTCGCTTGAACTCACCCCGGTTCCAATCTTCCTCCAGCGCCTTCCTCATCTCCTCCCAATCGAAACCGGAGTGATCGAAAAAGCGCGAGTCTTCTCCCGCCAGCACGGCTCGAGTTAGATTCCGGGAGATCCGATCGTAAGGAACCCACACCTGTATTCTTTTTGGCAGCTCGCCCCGATCTCTTGCTTCAGCGGCGCGCTGCTCCATCATGGCTGTGCTCGAGGGATTCGAGTTCTTGTATCGAAAGACGCTGATGACCACCCAGGCTTGATAAGCAATCGCAACGATGACGAGAGCCAGGACGATCCGCTTGGTCCATTTCCACCACGGAAATGAAACGGATTTTCGGGCGACGGTCCGAGGTCGGGCTCGAGCAGTCTGAACCATGGCAGGCATTATACTACTGGTCTATGTGGTGTTCTAACTTCGTCTGGTGTGAAAAGAGTTCCAGATGAAGTAGGCCGGTATGCCCGCCAGCACGATTGCGAACACCAGCAGCGCTCCGCTGGAGTCATACGGCAATTTACCGCCGGTAAACAGCGCGCGGTAGTAACCGAAGTTGTCGCCCAGGGCGTGCCGGAGATCCTCCAGCAGGGCGTTGCCGACGAGGAGAATCACCGCCAATATGAACAAGACCGGTGTGATCGGATAACCCCAGGTCTTGTAAGTTCGCGGCAGGTCGGGGCGCTTGCGTCGCAATGCGTAGACCGCGGCGGCGCCGCCCGCATAAAAAGGCCAGATCGCCAACACGAAAGCGTCCGTCAATTGCTCGAACGATCTGACCATTACAAACACAACTGCGAGCACCGCTGCCAGGGAAATCGCGACGTGCGGAGTCTTGAAGCGAGGATGAACTGAAGCGATCTTCTTGAAGAACAACCCGTCATCGGCCATTGCGAAAAAGATTCGAGGACCCGTCATCATCGAACCGTTCAACGTGCCAAACGCAGAGATCATCACTGCGATTGAAACAAGCTTGACTCCGGTTTCGCCTACGATTCTGTAAGCCGTGTCCGCCGCAACTAACTTTGAATTAGCAATCTGTGGGATGTCGAGCAGGTGAAGATAGGCGAAATTTGCAAGCAAGTAGATCGCAATCACCGCAAGCGTTCCGCCGATGATCGCAAGCGGCAAATTTCGCTCGGGACGCTTCACTTCCCCGCTCAAGAACGTGACGTCTGCCCACCCATCGTACACCCACAACAGGGATATGAATGCCAGCCCGAACATCACCAGCGTGGTGTGCTCCGGCACTGCGACTGGAGCTTCCGGAAGCGGCGCCGGATTGTTGCCTCCGATAACGAACGCGGCGAGGACAAGTATCACCAAAGCGCCGTACTTCGCTCCGGTCGTCAGGTTCTGAACAAGCGCGCCGAGTTTGACGCCGAGAATGTTGAACACCGCGACGAGCAGGATTGCGGCGGCTGCTACGTAATGAACACCTCTCGGACTGTTGATCCGAAGCAGGCGTAAACAATATTCCGCGAAGACCGTCGCAACTGCCCCGAGCGCCGAAGCTCGGATGATCGTCAGCTCAGACCATCCAAACAGAAACGCGGGCAGCTTGCCCCATCCCTCGCGCAGATAGACGAACACTCCCCCGGTTTGCGGCAGTGCGCCCGCCAGTTCGGCTAACGTCAACGCGCCGCATAAGGAAAAGAAACCGCCGAGCGCCCACAGCAGCAAGTACAAGCCTTCATCGGGGACCTTGAGCGCAATACCCGCGGGCGAACGAAAGACTCCGGTGCCGATAGTCGAGCCGATCAGCACAGCTACCGCGCTGATCAACCCGAGCGTTCGAGGAAGCGAGGTTCGGCGTTCGCCGTTGGCCTCACGCGCGTCATCTTGTTCTGAAGTAGTCGCCACGAGTTCAGGCGAGATTATAGTCCGCTTCGATAATCGTCAAGGCAGGAAGCGCATCGGCGCTTGAAATCGGAATTTGCGCTCAGGATGGAGGCTGAATCTGGTAGCTGTGGGGCGGAGCGAGCAGTAGCACTTCTCGGCGAGGGAAGCTGTAGATGACATCGAAATTGTTGGTCACGTCCCGGCCCAGAATGGAACCGTCGCTGCTGCCAGGATCGGTGAAGACACCAAACAGCCCTTGAACGTTCACTAGTTGCCCGTCGTCTCACACGAAGCCAAGGCGAGTCCGAGCGAAGATGCAGGAAGCCTTCCCGCCCACACCTCCGAGCTCCGGCGCCTCGTCGGTAGGCACGGCCCGCGTGTGAAGCACAGTCAAGAGCCGGGCCTCAAACACCGTCCGATCAGCTCCTGCATCCAGCAGCAACATGGCAGCCTGCCATGTTCCTACAGCCGTCTGTACGAATGAATCAACGACTGGCCTCAGAACGCCATCGTCGAATAGATGCCAGCGACCTTTAACACGCATAGATTCGTTCGTATCTTTCTTGTGGTATGTACTGCACGAACGGCTCGTCGTCGGGATGTTTCTGTTTGGCCAGGCTTTGCGCACCAGCGGCGTCGCTCGAAGCGAAAACCTCTCCTTCTGAAACCGCGATGTATTGACCGCGAAATAGCTCGAAAAACGGTGCTCCGTGCTGAGTCAGCCATTGCCCGTTCCGACGAAACTGTGCCAGCCGCCGATTGAGTTCTGGGTTCTCTGGTTCCTCAGTTATGGTGATCTTGTCGTCCATCGTCACACTCCAACCGGTCATCATTGACACGCATAGATTCGGCTCAGCTTCTTGAGGGGGATGTATCGCACATGCGCAACTTCATCCGGGTACTTTTCGCGCACTATGCGATCGATTTCCTCAGGAGTGTCAGCAACAAACAATTCCCCGCCCGCGGCAGCGACATAACGACCGCGATAGCGTTCATATACTTCTAGCTCCCTGAGGTGTTCGCTGAACCATTGCCGATTCCGTTTGGCCTTCTCAAACGCGATGGCGAGTTCAGGCGGCATTGGCCCTTCTTCGATGATAAGTGGCTCGCTCATGTGACGATCATACTCCACTTGCGGCTGGTCAAGTCAATCAATCTATTGCCCGCGTAATCGAGATGCGCGAGGCGCGTCGCCGAAGAGAAATACGAGTCGGCCGGACGCCCGACGTTTGTGGCAAGCGTAGTCGCGTCTACCGCGAGTGCCACGAGCGAACGGTTAGAAACATCACTACGAGACCTGCTACCATCGCCGTGCCCATCAGCGATACCGAGTACTGATGCAAATTATTGAATTGCATCCTGAGCGGATCCCCGGCAGGAACATCGTCGATGTGTCCGCCCATCGCAGCCCGAAGCGAAACCATTTGAGGCGAAATCCAAAAGCGCGACGACGCAGCAGCCGCGATCATCACGAGAACAAGAATGACTCGCAGGCTTTTGGTTAGTTTGCTCGAATGGGTAGCGCGCCAACTCGCGGCTTGAATGAGAATCAAGAGAGGACCGATCACCAAACCAAGAGTTTCGAGCTTACCAATAGTGCTGGTGACCATCGCTCCCGCAAGCTCACGCGTAGGAAGCACCGCGAACGCGCTGGGCGCTACTGCGAAGCTGAAAAAGATCATCGAACCCAGCCACACCGATAACAGCAGCACTTCGACGAACACCAGGATTCGTAAGCCTAACCTGAAATTGGCTCCTGAAGCCTGTTCCGCGACGAGAGTGGGTTTTTCGGAAACCGGCATGTTTGTCTAAACCGCGACTCCCGCCTGTGCATGTTTCAGGTGAGTGATGTACTTCTCAGCCGCGAGCGCGGCTACGGTTGCATCGCCAACCGCGTTAGTGATCTGTCGCACTAACTGCGATCGCAAGTCTCCGGCTGCAAACAGGCCGGGGATTCCCGTCTCCATTCGATCGTTGGTCAGCAAGTGGCCGCCCACGTCGTGCGCCGGATGATCTTCCAGAAAATAAGTATTGGGCTTGAAGCCAACAAAGATGAACACGCCCTGCGTCGGATGCTCGCGTGTCTCGCCGGTCTTAACGTTCTTAAGCAGGACGCGATCGACTTCCTTCTCGCCGTTGATCGTTTCCACTACGCTGTCCCAGATGACTTCAGCCTTGGGATTTTGGAACAACTGGTCCTGAAGAATCTTCTGCGCGCGAAACTCATTTCTGCGATGAACCACATAAACCCGGCTGCCGAAACGTGTGAGATAATTTGCTTCTTCCACCGCCGCGTCTCCGCCCCCGACCACAGTTATCACCTGGCCGTTGAAGAACGCGCCGTCGCAAACCGCGCAGTAGCTCACTCCACGCCCGGCCAGTTCGTCCTCGCCCGGGACCCCCAGCTTGATAGCGGTACCTCCAGCGGTCGCGATTACGGTTGTGGCGTGATAGGTCCTCACGTCAGTTCTTACTTCGAAGGTCTCGCCAATCTTTTTCACCGACTCGACGCCTTCGAACGTATTGATCTCGACGCCGAACTTGCGAGCATGTTTTTCCATGAGCTGCGCAAGTTCAGGACCGGTGATGTGTTCAAATCCGGTGTAGTCTTCAATCGCTTCGGTATTGAGCAACTGGCCGCCGACCAGTCCCTTCTCAATGATGACCGTCTTCAAGTTTGATCTCGATCCGTACAAGCCGGCGGTGAGCCCAGCCGGGCCCGCGCCGATAATAAGCATGTCATATGTCTCTGACATCGTTCCTCCGTTCGGTTACTGTCTTGCTGACTTGCAATGTCCGGTCAGTCCTTTGCGTGCTTTGCGGTCCTTTGCGACTTTGCGTTGAGTATCGTGTATTGAAAGAGCGAGACGCAATACTCAACGCAAAGACGCAAAGGACCGCAAAGCACGCGGAGGCTATTAAGCAACGCATCATCCCGAGCGCTACCCAGTCCTCGATCATCAATCTTCGATCCTCTATTCCTTATCCTGCGCCTTTGCTCGATTCAAAACAAAGTTCGCCAGTAATCTTACACCAAAGCCAGTCGCGCCTTTTACGAGATACGGTTTTTCGTTTTCTATCCACGCCGTCCCTGCAATATCGAGATGAGCCCACGGCACCGTGCCCGCAAAATGTTTAAGGAAGAATCCCGCGGTTATTGAACCGGCGGTACGATTTCCCACGTTCTTCACGTCGGCGATGTCGCTCTTGATAATGTCGCCGTAGGCGTCGTCAAGCGGAAGCTGCCATAACCGTTCTCCGCACTGCTCGCCCGCGGCTACCAGGTCGTCGATCAATTGCTGGTTGCTTCCCATCACCGCCGCGCGGGTTTCGCCTAACGCAACGACGCAGGCTCCAGTCAGCGTGGCTGCATCGACTACGCAAGTCGCGCCGTTGTTGATCGCGTAAGTAATCGCGTCGGCGAGAATCAAGCGTCCTTCGGCGTCTGTGTTTACAACCTCTATCGTCTTTCCGCTGAAGCTTCGCACGACGTCTCCGGGTTTGACGGCGCGACCCGACGGCAGATTCTCAGACGCCGGCACAACGCCAATCACACGCACGTTCGGCCGCAGCCGCGCAATCACTTGCATCGCTCCAATAACTGCCGCGCCGCCGCACATGTCATACTTCATCTCTTCCATTCTGGCGGCGGGCTTGATCGAGATCCCTCCCGAGTCGAACGTTATGCCTTTTCCAACCAACGCAATTAAGTCGCTCGACGCGCCCGCTTGCTCGCCATCCGGCTCATACTTGAGAACAATCAAGCGCGCAGGCTCGGTACTTCCCCGAGACACTGCGAGCAACGCTCCCATCCCGAGGCGTTTCATCTCGTCTTCGCCGAGCGCCTCAAAGGCAAGGCCCTCGCCGTTAGCCATCTTCTGAGCTCGATCCGCCAGCTCGGTCGGGGTCATCACGTTCGAAGGTTCAAAGCCAAGCCCACGCGCGTAGTTGGTTGCTTCACCCATCGCACTGCCCGCCTTGATTGCGCGGTCGAAGTCTGGCGGCTCCGGTAGCTCACTTATCAGATCAAGAGCCTCGATCTCCGCCGTTGATTCGTCTTTCGCCCGATACAGATCGGAGCTCATCTGACCAACAAGAGCGCCCTCGACGATTGCCTGCGCGAGCGCTTCGCTCTCAAGTTTACGCGTGACCAAAAACGCGGCGGAGCGAATGACGCGGTGCTTGAGTATTGCTCGGATCGCAGCGCCCGAGAGCCGCCTCACGCTCACCGAGTCGATGTCATCGGCTTTGCCGGCGCCGTATAACAGCAATCGTTTGGTTGAAAACGGGCCGACGTTTTGAAGCAGCACCGAGCTATCCAGCTTGCCCGTCATTTCGCCTTCATCAAATAGCGAGGCAATCGCGCCCCGAGTCAGGTGGTCCAACGCCGCGAGGGCGGACGCGTTATCAGAATCGCGCGGGGTCTCACCTTCGAAGACGGGCACTATCAGCACATCTTCGCTGATCTCTCCCAAACTTGTGCGGCTGGCAGTGATCTTCATCTGGTCCTTTGAGTCCGACAAGCTTCAGCTTGTCGGTAAGCGACGCACAATGGCAGTTCGTATTGAACCACTTCGACAAACTGAAGTTTGTCGGACATCCGTTCTAAAGAGAATGAATGATCGCATCGGTGAACTCGAGCGTCGTGGCTTTCCCGCCCAAATCACGCGTCAACACCTTGCCTTCAGCCAGCACCTTCTCGAGCGCCGACTGGATTCGCGCCGCTCGCTCGCGCTCATTCAGATACTTCAGCATCAGGATGCCGCTGAGCAACAAAGCCGTCGGATTAGCAATGCCACGCCCGGCGATCGTGGGAGCCGCTCCGTGTACCGCTTCGAAAACCGCTATGTCTTCGCCAATGTTGGCCCCCGGCGCGACGCCCAGCCCACCGATGAGCCCCGCGCACAGATCCGAGACGATGTCGCCGTAAAGATTTTCGAGCAGCAGGATATCAAACTGGCCCGGGTTAATCACAAGCTGCATGCAGGTGTTGTCAACGATCAGGTCGTCGGCTTTGATCTCCGGATAATCCTCGGCGACTTCGCGGAAGCAGCGGAGAAAAAGTCCGTCCGACAACTTCATAATGTTTGCCTTGTGAACGGCTGTAACTTTTTTGCGCCCTTCAAGCCGGGCATATTCGAAGGCGAACTTTGCTATCCGGCGAGAGGCCTTGTCGGTGATGATCTTCAAGCTCTCGACCACGCCGGGAACTACTTCATGCTCGAGTCCGGAGTAGAGGTCCTCGGTGTTTTCGCGCACGACGATCAAGTCGATTTCCTCGTAGCGGCTCGGCACACCCTCGAGTGATTTGATCGGCCTCAGATTGGCATAGAGATCGAGCGCCTTTCTCAACCGAACGTTAGAGCTTACGAAACCCGTTCCGATCGGAGTCGCAACCGGCCCCTTCAGCGCGATCTTGTTTCGTTTGATCGAGTCGATCAGGTCCTGCGGCAACGGATCGCCAAAGCGCGAAAGAGCCTCGGCGCCGACAACGAACGTCTCCCACTCGGCTTCGAAGCCGGTAGCTCGCAGGACGGAGATTGTAGCGCCGGTTACTTCGGGTCCTATGCCATCGCCCGGGATGAGCGTGATCTTATGTTTCACTATGAGCGCCTCCCCACAGACGAGCCCATCGCGCTCGCCGCAAGCGAACAATGATATACGAGCGGCCAAGCGAGACACAACGCGCATTGGTCATTAGTCATTAGTCATTGGTCATTCGTCATTCGTCATTGAGTGATTCGTCATCCCGACAAGCCCGCGTAGCGGGCGACAGGGAAAAGCCCACGGCGAGTCAGCGAGCTCTGGGAGACCGGGAGTCCCAGCGTCATCACGAAGCACCACTGACAACCCTGCGGTAGCGGTCGACAGCATATTGCTCGCGATCGTTCTGACTCCCGAGAACACTATCGCGAGTCGGACTCTTATTCACACCCGATCTCTGACCACGGACATCCGGGTAATTTGACATAGATGTCCTAAAGTTGTGTTGGTATTCACAGACACAAGACAACGACGTCGGGTCGAGTGACGGCATATTTGGAGTGCGGTGCGGTCTGTGCGTACGCGCCGCTTTGGCTCCTGGTGGCGATTCAAAGCAGTCAAAGCGGCGCCTACGCACAGACCGCGCCGCACTCCAAAAACGCCGCGCCGGTTTCCTCGTCGACCAACACAACTCTAGGAGGCCACCTAATTGACAAAGACGCCTCCCTCTTCTAGCCTTTTAGGCATCAACCTGTTTTACGGGTAGGTGAGGAAACGATGTACGAAGTGATGATCGAAGAAGAATTCTCGGCGGCTCATGCGCTGCGAGGCTACCGCGGCAAGTGCGAGAACATGCACGGCCACAACTGGATAGTCGAAGTATACGTTCGCGGGGAGCAACTCGATAACGTCGGCATGCTTGTCGACTTCAAGGACTTGAAGGCCGCAACCCGCCGCGTAATGAAGTACCTCGATCACCAAAACCTCAACGAGCTAAAGCCGTTCGACACCGAGATGAATCCTTCAAGCGAGCACCTCGCCGGCTTCATTCTGCACAAGGTCTCTGAAGAGATCAGCGACACACGCGTGAAGGTCTACAAGGTCCGAGTATGGGAAACGCCATCGACCTGCGCGACGTATGAAGTTCGTTCTTGAGCGCGCGGTTCTTCTGCATTCGATATCGAGTTACGCATTCGCCCTGCTAACCGGTGCCCCAAAATAGCCGCCAGAAAGAAGGTCCTCCCCGCGAGTACCGCCCGCACAAGACTGATAGTTTTGCCCACGCCTTCTCGCCTTAGTATGTGGGAAGGACTGGAAGGGCTCAACGGCTCGAGCGCGGGTCAAACGGCATTCGGCTCCGTGAAGGCTTGCGAGTCATGTAATGTTTTCTGGACTCCCACCATTACGATATGAAGAGCGCACAAGGCGGGCCGTTGAAACAGTACTCAGACATTGCAGCAGCGTGGAACCTCTGTCGTGTCGACCTTATTGACAAGCGTTTCGACCAAGCATACACTCCCCGCCTCAGTTTGTAGTGGCTCTAACAATCAGGCGTACTGCTGCATCGCATATTCGACCCCAAACCAAGGGTCAGTTCTTGAGAAGGTGAAAGGTGATTCATCTTCGCATACCGGAATGTTGTTGGAGGAGACGTTGTAAAAGCGCGATAAGGAGGAAGAAAAATGCCTGTTCAGCGAACCGTACACGCAGACGCAGACGCTAATGCCGTCCTCTTGGATGTTACCAACGATGAGTTCCTCGTTTACAAAGTCACGGCAAGAGGAGCAATGGCTCAATTCACAATAAAGGACTCAAACACCGGCGCGACCGTAATGTCGCCCCAGAAGTTCGACACCGAGGATCCACCAGGAACCTTCAAAAGAAAATGTCCACAACCAGGTGATCCGATTCAAGACGATACGACTCACACTTTAGGATTGGAATTCACCTTGACGCCCCAGTACTCGTACATAGTAGAGCACCACCGCGTGGATGATTCCGTCGTGGTGCTGAAGAACATTGACTATACCGGGATTCCCGGCGATTCGTTTTTTGAACCACTGGCCATAAGGACCGTGTGAAGGAGGTATGACTTATGAAGACGAAGAGAGTGCTAACAGTTCAGGCAGTGCTGTTTTTCATCTTAACAGTCCCTGTGCTTTCGAAGGCTCAAAACTCGCCAAGTCCGCAACAGGGACAAGACTTTACTCTTTGGCTCAATGAAAAAGTCAAGACGGCCGTAAGCGCCAGAATCAATCAGAAGGGCAACACGAATCAAACCGAGACGCCGACTATGAGCGGGAACACCTCTTCACTGGTGGATCAAAGCTCTGCATCAGATTTAATCGGAGTCGGTTTGAACCTGGCAGGTCTATCAGGCGCAACAAACGACAAAATGGAAGCCAACTCAGTCGCCGTCACAGCGACGGCCTACACTCTTTATTCGGCATTCAAGGGGGCTGATCCTTTGAGGCCGGATTTCTACAATAGCCATGAAAAATGGCGTCGATTATCCTTCACGCTCGGGTACGACAAAGAAAAGGCAACGGATGGCACCGACACAACAAACAGGGCAACACTCGCCGGAGCAAAGATTCTGCTCATAAACAAACGCGATGCAACCAGACATGTAAACGATGACAAAATAAAGACCATTACCGATTTTCTGGGCAAAGCGGCTACCGATTTTGGCCGGATTAGTAAGGACATACAGCACCAGATTTTTGAGGATGCCTCGGTAAGGCAAACGTTCTCCATGGAGAGTGACTTTAGGACATTTCTTGAGACCGAGTATAAGGAATTCATTGATAGGAGAATCATCGGCATCGGAAAGCAAATTCAAAAGCTGGAAGATGAGCGCGCCGCGCTTCAGGGAGCTCCGCAAACCTCAGAGACCGTTGCGAAGTTGGAGGAGACCAATGGACAACTAGTCGTCAAGCGAAGGAACCTGGATGCGGCAAAGACGCTGAAGGATGAGATTCCCGATTTGAAAGGAAAACCGTTCAACCAGTTCTTTGACCCTGAGAAGCGGAAAGATTGGACTGAGGCAGAGAAAGGGTATGAGGTGCATTTTTACAACACCTATCTTGGCGTCACGAATTTTCCAAAGGTGCTTGAGGCTCTCGGCGAGCAGAAGGTTCAAGCGTTCAATCGCCTCATTGAAGAGCAGATTGATTCATTCGTCGGGCTGAACAAAGCATCTCAAGAAGCGATTGAGTTGATCCGAAAAGCTCCGCAGTTTTCTGTGTCGTTCCAGTCCAAGACCAGGAAGATGGGCGTTAACGAGTACATGGGCGAAGCGATTTTTGACTATGGAATCATGAACCGCCTCAACCTGACCTTGAATGGAGCCTTTGAGTACAAGGATAGCCAAATAATCGGCGGTGACACTCGGGGGGCGAGAGTAGCGGGTCAACTGCAATTCCAGATCACGCCGGAGAAGGCCCTTGTGGGGAGGAACCCGATTCTTTTCGACGTGGGAACCGAGGCTAAGTGGATGTCAGGTATGGACGCCACATACAAAGCGCAGGTCAAGATAAAGATTCCGGTAATGGACGGGATTGATTTTCCCATCTCATTCACATTCGCGAACAAGACCGAATTGATCAATGAAATGGATGTAAGAGGGCAGTTCGGCTTCACTTTTGATTTAGCGAGACTCGGGAAGGCACTCGGATTTAAGTAGCTAGCGTACCGGGCCGCAAATCCTGTAACGTGGTTTGAGAGCTCAAGTGCTTAAATCGATGGCATCCGCGCCGACCTCTAAAGTTGCGATCCGCTGGGCGCAGTACACTAGAAGACCAAAAGAACCTGAAGAGAGCGGAGCTCCAAATCACAAGGCTATGCGGCAGTGCCGCCTGACCGCCCGACTTGGATGCTTGGGGCAGTACACCGAGGAGAACGTTGGGACCGCAGTCTTACAGTGTGTCAGGCATTGGCTATCGCAACAGAGCAAGGTTCAACAGCGACCGCGATGATTTGAAGACGCTTGGGGAGTCATGACTGATACTTCGCATACCACGTCGACTCGCTGGCGCGCCAAGCGGACATTGCGCAAATAGTCATCGATCCGAAAGTAAGCGCGCGCCGCGGGCAAAAACAGGAGTGACAAATCATGAGCAATCTACCACCTACGGATGATGTCAGACACGAGGTTCGCTCTGGCGAGACACTGTCCGGTATCGCAGAACGAAATGGGATTACGCTCGATGCGTTGCTCGCTGCGAACCCGGCGATCAAAGATCCCAACCGGATTCAAATTGGCCAGGTGATTATCATTCCAGGGCAATCAGAGGCCACAGGTGATGAGCCCGTCGAGGAAAATGTAGACGGGACGGACCCTTCCACTCCTCAATCGCCCGCGGATGACACGGAAGAGTCTCGATCGATCTTCCTCGGCTTCGACAGACTTGAATATCCCGGCGATGCTTTCATGCGAGTCTTGCGGGCAGAGGCACAAGTTTCCTGGACCGGTTTCTATCTTGCGCCGGCCCCGTCACAAGGCAGCACGACTTGGATGGAGAAGCGCGCCTTCTTGAAGGGACTCGGGTTCGGTTTTGCTCCAATCTATGTCGGTCAGCAGCAGAGGCAAGTGCGCGGATCACACCTTCTCACGGCGGCACAGGGTGGGAGCGATGGCGAGAATGCGGTAGCGCTTGCCAAACGAGCTGGTTTCCCGGAGGCATCTGTTTTGTATCTCGACATAGAGACCGGGCCACCGCCTGAGCCCGCGCTCCTGACGTATTACAAGTCCTGGGTTCAGGGCGTGACGGACAATGGATTCACCCCTGGAGTCTACTGCTCGCATTTGCTGCCGCCTGCACTCCTGCAGCACGCTCAAGCAGTCGTGTGGATTTTCCATTTGAAGTTTGACAATGGAAGTACCTTCTCTCCGCCGCTGCCCTTGATCGATCCATCGCAATCCACGTTCACCGGAGCGCGAATGATGCAGTACGCCCAGCAAGGTAGCCTGACTATCGGCGGCAGGACTTTGAGCCCAATCGATCTTGATAGCAGCCACAAGGCCGATCCATCGGAGGTATGACAAATCATGCAACTACAACTCATTCGAAATGTATTCACTGACAACAGCACGATCGGAAAGCTTTCGGTCAACGACGTCTTTGAGTGCTTTACGCTCGAAGACAAAGTGAGGCCGGTAAAAATAAAGGGCGAGACCGCCATTCCTGCCGGCACTTATGAAGTCGCGGTCACCTTCTCAAACAAGTTTCAGAAGTTCCTGCCCTTGCTCCTTAGCGTGCCCAACTTCGATGGCATACGAATTCACCCGGGCAACTTTCCCAAGGATACGCTCGGCTGCATTCTCGTTGGGCAAGGCAAAGGGGTGGATATGGTTAGTAACAGCCGGCTAGCTTTCGCTCAATTATTCGAGAAGATCCAGGCTGTCGTCAGAACGGAGAAGGTCTTTATCGAAATCACAGAGGAACGCTAGCCAGGCGCTGAAAAACGCGTCTAAAAGGTTCACTTGCGCCCGTCCGAAGTCCGCAACAGTTAGTTTGAAGAAGTGACATTCGGGCCGAGCACGTTCTTATGGTATCCGTATCGACGATTCGCCCAGAGGGTGATGACTGAAAGGAAAACCGTTATGACTCCCGAGCAACCCACCGATCCCAATTCACCAAAGTCGACACCAACTCAAGATCAGCCGACGGCTGCCGGAGCTGGCCCAGGCAAGAGCACTGTCAATGCGGTTGGCATCATTCTGATCTCAGCATATGTGGTCATTGAGGTTTTGTTATCAGGTTATCTACTCATCAAGGTCTGGCCTCACTGTACCGGAGTTCCCATTCCGCCTCTTACTCACACGAATCAGACCGGAAACTCGAATCGGCCTCTTGCTGCAGCGAATCAAAACGGAAATCGACCAAGTGGGCCCGCCCCTGGGGAAAGTGAACAACCACCTCAACCTCAAAGTCCGAACCTGGCTGCCACGAGCGAGCCTCAATGCAAGAACCCGACATGGATAGAGTTCTTTTGGGGTGGTTACTGGATTTGGGAAGAGGTCCGGCTGCTTTTGATCGTTATTATTGCCGGGATACTGGGGGCGCTCCTTCACATTATCCGATCACTCTTCTGGTATGTAGGCAATCGCGACTTCCGATCGAGCTGGGTGCTTATGTACATCCTGTTGCCCTTTGCCGGCGCTTTGCTGGCACTCGCGTTCTATTTCCTGATTCGTGGTGGCTTCTTTCCCCAGGCGAACGCGAATGAGGGCAATCCCATCGGATTCGCGGCGCTCGCTTTTTTGATTGGACTATTCAGCGCTCAAGCCGGGCTAAAGCTAAAACAAGTGTTTGAGACAGTTTTCAGTGCTGCGCCGCCCGGCGCGAACGCCAGGCCGCAGACACCCGTAACACCGGCGCCCGCTACGCCGGGCGCAAGCGCACCAAAGATATCGGGCATTTCTACCGACAAAGGCGCCACAAGCGGGGGCACATCGCTGACGATCAGTGGAGCGAACTTCTCGGAAGGGGTCGCCGTCTTCTTCGGCGCTCTCCCCGCGAAAGCAGTGACGCTGGTGAATGCTACTACAATCACCGCTCTGACACCGCCAGCTTCGTCCGCGGGCAAGGTGGACGTCAAAGTTACGAACAAAGACGGTCAGAGTGCAACGCTGCCTCAAGCTTACACATACGAATGATAGGTGATTTAACTTCCCGTTCGAAAGAAACCGTCGGCGCAATTCTGCGAGTAGACTAGAGCGTTCAGGACTCTCTAGTTTCCCTTGAACTCAGGCTTGCGCTTTTCGATGAAGGCTCGCACACCCTCTTCTTTGTCTTCGCTCGAGAAGCACAATGCGAAGAGATCGACTTCCGAATCCAAACCTTCGCGGAGGTTCATTCGGGCCGCGTTCTTTACCGAAGCCTTCACCATCGCAAGCGCCACTGGACTCATCTCGGCGATTCTTGTCGCCAGCTCCATCGTCTTTGCCTCAAGCTCTTCAGGGGCATAAACGTGATTCACTAAGCCCAACGCGAGAGCCTCGTCCGCCGAGATCATATCGCCGGTGAGCATCAACTCCATCGCCTTCCCTTCTCCGATCAAGCGAGTCATTCGTTGAGTGCCGCCGCCTCCGGGGATGATTCCAAGCTTGATTTCAGGTTGGCCCAGCCTTGCCTTGCTCGATGCGATGCGAATGTCGCACGACATCGCGAGCTCGCATCCGCCGCCAAGCGCGAAACCGTTGATCATCGCTATCACCGGTTTGGGAAAGTCTTCGACTGAATCAAAAGCCCGGCGGCCTTTCATTACGCTGCGTTGCTCGATCGCGGTCTTGCCGGCGAACTCGTTTATGTCGGCGCCCGCGATGAAGGCTTTCTCTCCGGCGCCTGTGATGATCACTACGCGAACTTCGTCTTCTTTCCCGAGTTGCTCGAACGCCTCGAGGATGTCATTGCGAGTCGCGATGTTCAGCGCGTTGAGCTTGTCTGGGCGGTTGATGGTGACGATCGCTATGCGACCGCGCTTTTCTATCAGAACATTTTCAAGGGCCATGTCTTCTTCTCCAATGCAGGGATCAACCACAAAGGCACAAAGTCACAAAGAATAGGCCGAGCGCCTTTGTGTCCTTGTGCCTTTGTGGTTGAGTTTCTCTTATTCACCTTTGAACTCCGGTTTGCGCTTCTCGCGAAACGCGCGAATGCCTTCGCGATGATCCTTGCTTTTTACCAGAACACTCTGCGCCAGGGCTTCGAGCATTCGCCCGGTTTGAAAGTCGCTCGTAACCGAGTGCCATAAGATTCGCTTTGCGAGCCCGAGCGCCTCCGGCGCCCTCGTCAAAAGATGCTCGGCAAGCGCCCGAGTCCGGCTCATCAACTCATCGTGAGGGACTACCCGATTGACCAACCCGATTCGTTCCGCTTCAACGGCCGATATCATCTCTCCGGTGAAGATCAGCTCCTTCGCTTTACCGTAGCCGATCAGCTTGACGAGCCGCGAGCAGCCGCCGGCGCCGGGGATCAACCCGATGTTATTTTCTCGAAAGCCGAATTGAGCCTGGTCCGATGCTACGCGAATGTCGCACGAAAGAGTTATCTGCAAGCCGGCGCCGGTGCACGGACCGTTGATCGCCGCGAGCACCGGCTTTTCGATCAGCTCGAGCTCGTCGAAGAATTGCGTGAGACGATGGTTTTCCGCGCGGAACTCCGTTGTGCTCCACTCGCGCTCGAAGTAACCGATATCACCGCCAGCCGAGAAGGCGCGTCCCTCACCGGTGAAGACAACAACGCCGATTTCTTTGTTGGTCTGAAGCTCGGAAAAGAGTTGCGTGAAATCATCGCGCATTTCTTCGTTGATGGCGTTGAGCCGTTCGGGACGATTGAAGGTGACCGTGGCTATGCGGGAGGTGAGGTCAAAAGTAATTGCTTTGTAGGGCATGATACTTTCGCGCAAAGACGCAAAGAACCGCAAAGACGCTAAGATCGCTTAGTGGCGACGACTACTGATTTGGTTTCCGAGTAATAATCCAGCGCTTCAGTGCCGTGCTCCTTGCCGAGGCCGCTCTGTTTGAGACCGCCGAACGGAAGTTCGTCGTAGATGACCTGCGCGGAGTTGATCCACGTGTAGCCCGCGTCGATGCGTTCCGCCGCGCGCGTTGCTCGATTCAAGTCGTTCGTCCAGATAGACGAGCCTAATCCAAAGATCGAGTTGTTGGCCTTTTCAATCGCTTCATCCAGAGTCCTCACCCGGAAGATTGGGAGAGCCGGACCGAATACCTCCTCGGTTGCTACGCGCGCGTCTTCGGGCACGTCCGCCAGCAGGGTCGGCGCGAAGTAGTACCCGTGATCGTAGTCTCCGCCTCGCAAGCGTTCGCCTCCGGCAAGCAATCGGGCACCTTTATTGATTGCGTCCTGTACCTGGGCTTCGACTTCGTCTCGTTGCGTCGCCGAATGAAGGGGACCGATCATCGTGCCTTCGGCCATGCCGTTACCGACTCGCAGCTTTCTAGCGCGGCCAACGAGCTTCTCGGTGAACTCATCCGCGATTGAATCGAACAGGTACAGCCGCTTGATCGCAAGACACGCCTGGCCGCAGTTGAAGAAGCGCCCGGTTGCCGCGGCCTTAACCGCGTCGTCCAGATCCGCGTCGTCGCAAACGATCATCGGATCCGAGCCGCCAAGCTCAAGAGTCACACGCTTGATCCCCTGTGCCGCCGACGCCATAACGCGCCGGCCCACTTCGGTTGAACCGGTGAACCCGATCTTGCGAACTTTGGGATTGGTGACGATCTCTTCGCCGACCACGGACCCCTGCCCGGTTACAACGTTGAGCGCGCCTTTCGGCAGGCCGGCTTCGTTAAACAGCCCGACGACCTTCAAATCTGTCAGCGGAGTCGTCTCGGCCGGTTTGATCACCATTGTGTTTCCGGCGAGAAGCGCGGGGCCGATCTTGTTGCCCATAAGCGACACCGGAAAGTTCCATGGCACGATCGCTCCGACCACGCCGAGAGGACGTTTGATGATCAAGCCGTACTTGTTCTCATCGATCTGCGGAATGTACCCGCCGCGAATGTTTTTGCCGAGGCCGGCGTAGTACTCGAGGGTATGCGCGTAACGCCGAATCTCGAGCATCGCTTCGCGAAGCGGTTTGCCCTGCTCCTTTGTAAGAAGAGTCGCAAGCTCTTTCTCATGAAGGTGAATCAATCCGACAACGCGACGAAGCACGTCGGCCCGCTTCGCCTGGGTCCATTCGCTCCATTCGGCGAATGCGGCGTAGGCTGCGTCGATTGCTTCGCGAGCATCGTCGGCCGTCGCGCGAGGAGCAGTATCGACCGGCTCACCGGTCGCAGGATTAAGAACTTCGATTGAGTTGCCGCTGCGAGAGCCGACCCACTCGCCGCCGATTAGCATTTGCGCCATCTATAGTCTCCAGTGAAAGGCCGATCATTCCTTACTTGGAATATGCTGAAACAACGCGCCAACGGTGCAGGAAAATCCTGGCAATAACGGTGACTCCAAGGAGTCGCTTTCGAAGAGCGTTGCGACGTAATGCAACTGCGCCTGATCGCGACGATACACGTCAATAGAGCGAAGCCGCCAGTCTACGATCCAGTATTCACTCACACCGCGACGTGAGTAGAGCTGAAGCTTTGCCTCGCGATCACGCCGCTCATTCGCGCTGCCTGGAGAAAGGACCTCAACCACCACCTCGGGTGCGTCGTGGAACTTTCCATCATCCCAAAGAGCCGTTGCCATCTGGTTATTGCTAATCCAAATGACATCTGGCGCAACATCATCGTCCTCGGCAAAGATGAGGCCGGGGGCGAAATATGCCCTCCCCAGTCGTTTCTCTTTGTTCCACTCTCTCAGCTCACCTAATATCTCGGCGCAAACATCCTGATGATTCGCGTGGGGTTGTTTCGACATGTAGAGCTCTCCGTCGATGATCTCGTATCGCGTACCGTCTTCCGGCATGGTTTCGAGATCGGCAGATGTCCATCGGGTCATTGTGCTCATATCATTAACCTCACTTTCCCCAGGTAAAAGCTTGGCTGGTCCAGGTCTCGCGTCACGCGGTGTTATCTCGTGATAACCACGCCCTTCGGCTCGAGATAATAATCCAGCGCCTCCGGTCCGTGCTCTCTCCCGAAGCCGCTCGCCTTCACGCCGCCAAACGGCAACTCGTCATAGCCGTAGTGCAAAGAATTCACCCACACGTTCCCCGCTTGAATCCGATCGATCGCGGTCTCGATGTTATCGAGATTCTTCGTCCATATCGAAGACCCAAGCCCGTACATCGAATTATTTGCGCGCTCGATTGCTTCATCGATACTGTTCACACGGAAGATCGGCAGCGCCGGACCGAATGTCTCCTCCTGGACCGCTCGCGCATCGTCGGGCACATCGACCAGAATCGTCGGCAAGTAGTAGTTGCCTTTTTCGTACTCAGCGCCTTCGGGACGCGCGCCGCCGAGCAACACCTTTGCGCCGCGATCGACCGCATCGTTGACCTGTGATTCGATCTCATCGCGCTGCGCGGCAGTGTGAAGCGGACCCATTCGAATCTTCGGTTTCTCGGCTCTGGTCATTCCATCGCCAACGTCATAGCGTGCAACTTTGCTCACCAGCGCCTGGACAAATTCATCGAAGACCTTGTCGAAGACATACAGCCGCTTCACCGCAAGACAAGCCTGGCCGGCGTTCCAAAAGCGGCCGACCATCGCGCCCGTTACTGCCTTTGCGATATCGGCGTCATCACACACGATCATCGGATCCGAGCCGCCCAGCTCGAGCGTCACTCGTTTGAAACTGCCGCAGGCAACTTCGGCGACGTGTTTACCCGTCGATGATTCTCCGGTGAACGCGATGCGCTTCACCTTAGGATTCGCGAGCAGTTCTTCGCCAACTACTCCGCCGGGTCCGGTAATCACGTTCAACACGCCTTTGGGAATCCCGGCTTGATTCATGAGCTCGATAATTCGAATCGTCGAAAGCGGGGTCGTCGAGGCGGGCTTCACCACGACGGTGTTCCCCGCCGCCAGCGCCGGCCCGACTTTCGTGCCCATCAGCGTGAGAGGAAAATTCCACGGCACGATTGCGCCGCACACGCCGAGGGGCTTTCTTATCACCATCCCGTAAGCGTTCTTAGCGGGCAGCGGCACATGAGCGCCTCGCACCTTGGATGCAAGCCCGGCGTAGAAGTGCAGGCCATGATCGAAATGCTCGAGCTCACCGCTAGCTTCCTGAAACGGCTTACCCTGTTCGCGACAGAGAAGCTCTGCGAGTGACTTGCGTTCCGCTACGACTAGCTCCGCCGCTTTCGACAGGAGCTGGCCGCGTTCTTCAGCGGAGGTATGCGACCACTCTTCGAAGGCAGCTTCAGCGGCGTCGATTGCGCGGCGAGCGTCTTCCTCGTTACCCTTTGGCGCGGTATCAACCAATTCACCATTAGCGGGATTGCGAACTTCGTAGGTCGCGCCGCCTATCGCATCAACCGACTCTCCTCCAATGAACATCTTTGCCATTTATGATTCCTCCAGAATTAGTCAGTAGTCCGTAGTCAGTAGTCAGTAGTCCGTAGTCAGTAGTCAGTAGTCAGTAGTCAGTAGTCCAGAGTCAGTAGTCCAGAGTCCGCGAAATCCGTAGCTACGGACTACTGACTACGGACTACTGACTACGGACTACTGACTACTGACTACTGACCACGGACTACGGACTATCTTCCTTTAAACTGCGCCTGGCGCTTCTTCGCGTAGGCCTCAAGCCCTTCGTGAGCGTCCTCACTTTCAAAGAGCTGCTGCAGCAGCTCGCGTTCGAGCGCCAGCGCTTCTGTCTGCGGGAGCTCGAATCCCGTTTGCACCGACCGCTTGATCAGGCCGACTGCCTTGCTTGCTTTTGCCGGAGGCACGAACTGCTTCGCGTACTCGAGCACCTTCTCGAAAAAGTTCTCCTCCTCAAACACATGATTCACCAATCCGATCGCGTGAGCCTCTTCGACGGATATCGTTCGTCCTGTAGCCAACATCTCCAACCCCCGGCTCTTTCCTATGAGTCGCGGAAGGCGTTGGGTCCCGCCCATTCCCGGCAACAACCCGAGATTGATTTCAGGCAAGCCAAGCATCCCAGGGCCCTTCTTCGCAATTCGCACATCGCAGGCGAGCGCGACTTCGAGCCCGCCACCAACAGCGTGACCGTTTATCGCGGCGATGATCAGCTTCTGCGTGTTCTCCATTCGCATCAACGTCTCGTTGCCGTGCAGGCTGAAGAAGTAACGAAACTGAGGCGTGGCTGACAGCAGCATCTTGATGTTCGCGCCCGCGCAAAAGAATTTGTCTCCAGCGCCGCGAATGACGATGACGTGCACGTCTTCATCCAGCCGCGCTTCGAGGATCGCGTCATCAAGATCGCGCATCATCTCGTAGGTGTAGGTGTTGGCCGGCGGGTCATGCAGCTCGATGGTCGCGATGCCATCCTGGGTGCTGTAGTTGACCAGCTTGTTCTCCATAGCTTCTCTAGTCATGCATATTCTCCGATAACGTAGTCATTGGCCATTGGTCATTAGTCATTGGTTATTGATCGTCTATCCGCTGCGTTCCGAGCCAATGACTAATGACCAATGACTACATCTTTGTGACTTGGTGTCTTTGTGGTTCATCCTCCTCATTGCTGCTGCCAGATCGACACGTCGCGCGCGAGATGTGATTCGCGCCCGGCTGGCAGGCTTCCGGCTTCGTGTGCTTTATCACCTAAAAACCCTGTGAGGAAAAGCCGGGTGACATGATTCGAAAGTCCCGCTACGTCGACGTCCTTGCGCGGGTCGTACCAGTTGTAGCTCCAATTCATCATGCCGAAAAGCAGAAAGGTCGCAACCCGGGTGTCGACGCCTTTGATCCGGTACTTGCGAGCGAGTTCATCGAGCAGACTGATAACCAGATCGACGTATTGCCGTTTTCTCGTGTTGACCTTCCTGAACAGCTCTCCGGTTATCGAGTTCGCTTCGTGGGACAGCACTTTCATCTCGCTCATGTTGTGAACGAAGTAATTGAGGTGATTCTCTATGAGCAATTTCAAACGCCGGATGGGATCATCGACCCCGGCAAGCAATCCACGGCAATCATCGATCACGGTGCTGAAGCAATAGTCCTGTATGAGAAAGAGCAGCTCTTCCTTGCTTTTGAAATAATAGTATAGCCCTGACAGGCTCATCTTTGTAGCGCGCGAAATATCGCGCATACTGGTCGAATGGTAGCCCTTATCCGCGAAAACCCTGGCTGAAGTCTTCAGCACGTGAACAAGTTTTTGATCGTATTTCGACTGCGGCTCAAAAGGCATGCGATTTACTCAAAAGAGATTCGAACAAGTGTTCGATATGATAAGGGGTGACTTCGCGGTCGTCAAGCCGCCGGCCTTCAGATAAGACAATGTAAGGGCGGCCCTCTGTGGCCGCCCCTCTTCAGTCCACCGAGGGCGATCACAGAGGAGAGGCCATGGAGGGGCGGCCACGGAGGGCCGCCCCTACATGTGCGCAATGATAAACGGGGCCACAGAGGGCCGCCCTTACACGCCGTTGAATGCTAGAATACCGGCGCTCGAAGTCCAGCGATGACCAAACACTCTGATCGCAAACCTCACAGCGCGCTTCAAGACTCGCAAGAGCTCGGCGCGCTCGGCTATGCGCAGGAGCTCTTTCGCACAATGGGCGGGTTCTCGAACTTTGCCATCTCGTTTTCAATCATCTCAATCCTTACCGGAGCGGTCACTCTATACGGACACGGGCTCACGATGGGCGGGCCCGCCGAGATGGCCTTCGGCTGGCCGCTGGTTACGCTCTTTACGCTGACGGTTGCCATGAGCATGGCAGAACTGGCGTCGACGCTGCCAACCGCCGGCGCGATGTATCACTGGTCCTCCAGGCTCGGCGGAAAGGGATGGGGCTGGTTTACAGCGTGGTTCAACATAGTGGGTAACATCACCGTTCTGGCCGGAATAGATTACGGCTGTGCCCAGTTCCTTACACCTCTTCTTGGGATGGATGCGACCACAAGGAACCTGCTGTTGGTCTATGCCGCCATACTTACTTCGCACGCGGTGATCAACCATTTCGGCATTCGGCTCGTCGCCCTGCTGAACGACTTCAGTGTGACGGTTCACATCATCGGGGTGATCGCGATTGTTGCGGCGCTCTTCTTCTTCGCACCCAAACAACCGATAAGTTTCTTCTTCACTGCAGTGACACACAATCCACAAGGGTCACCGTACTGGTGGGCGTTCATCATCGGTCTGTTGCAAGCGCAATGGACCTTCACCGGCTACGACGCCTCGGCAAGCGTATCGGAGGAAACCGTCGATCCACGGCGTCGAGTCCCGTGGGGAATGATCATGGCGGTAGCCGTATCGAGCATCGCCGGTTACCTCCTGCTGATCGCGCTGACTCTGGCGATCCGGGATATCCCGGCCGTCCTCAATTCAAAGGACGCAAGCGGCAATGATGTTCCGGCAGTGATCACGATTCTCGAGACCGCGCTCGGCTCACGAGCGGGCGCATTGTTTTCCGCACTCGTTGCGATGGCGATGTGGTTTTGCGGCCTGTCGGCAGTCACGTGGTGTTCGCGAGTCGTCTATGCTTTCTCGCGCGACAACGGTTTGCCTGTTTCGAAATTGTGGAAACGAGTCAGCAAAAAACACCTGACGCCCGCGCCTGCGATCTGGTTGTGCGTCGCGGTAGCGTTCGTAGCCGCGGTCTATAGCGGGGCATACTCGGTGGTAACTTCGATCAGCGTGATCGGTCTTTACTTCTCATACACCATTCCGGTGTTTCTGGCATTGCGATCCAGGCTCGCAAAGGGAGAGGATAAGCGCGGCCCCTGGAACTTAGGGCGTTACAGCTCGATGGTCAACATCATTGCAATTCTCTGGGTCGCGTTTATCAGCGTGATTCTCAGCGTTCCCGACAACGGACGCGCCGGAAAGACTATCGCTGCCGTGACCGCTTTGCTTGTTATCTGGTACGTGTTGAGGGAGCGGCACAGGTTTACGGGACCCGCGTGGTCAGCCATGTCTGTAGCGGCTTCGCTCTCAGAAATGGAGAGGCATCGGGACGGACAAGAGCGATGATAGGAATTTCACGTTGGGAAGGGTGTGATTAAGAATGGGACTTATGGCGGACAGGGCTCCTCGTCGATTGAAGCTCTGGAGAGTTTCTTAGAAACCCGTAGGGGCAGTAAATGTTTATAGTATCGAGATCGCTACGTTGCCAACCCCGTAGGGGTGGAATGTCCTGCGCGCTAAGGGTGTATGCCGCTCCTAACGGAGCTCGGAAGTCCGCAGCGGTCTTTAACTATAAACATCGCACCCCTACGGGGTTGCCGGGCGGAACGCTCGATCGCCGCTTCGACGTGCCGCGACCCAAGTGCGGCCGGCGTGGTCCAACTTAAAGGATCGAAATGAACCTCCACGAGCTCACCAGGCTATTCGCACTCGCAAACGAATTCAAAGAAGGCGACCTGTCTGTAGGTGGAACCCGAGACGGCCAACTGCGCGCAGAAGCACGCGAGGAACTCGCTTCACTTCGCATCGAAGACATAACCAACGCCGTATTCGTCGAGGATCAAATTACGGAATCGATCCATCGTGCGCTTGATTCAGAACACAAAGACGATCTGGATCGCCTGACGGTGCGGGATCTCAAACTAATCCTGCTCGGTCCGGATGTTGCGGCGTGGGCGCGACGATATCGCGACAGCCTGTCCAGCGAGACAATCGCCGCAGTGGCGAAGGTAATGACTAATACCGAGCTTGGAGAGGTCTCACGAGCCTTGTTCAATCCGCTTCCCGGGGATGGAATCGCCGTCGGCTCCCCGCTGCATTTCGGATCGCGAATCCAGCCTAACAGTCCGGGTGACGATTCCGAAGAGATCCTGTTCTCGATTCTCGAAGGCCTGGCTTACGGATGCGGCGACGTGATAATCGGCCTGAACCCCGCAAGCGATGACGTAGACACCATCATCCGGCTTGAAGAACTGCTGTGCAGCACGGTCGAAAGGCTCGAGCTGCCGACGCGCTACTCGGTACTCTCGGACATCGTCAAGCAAACCAGCGCGCGAGCTCGCACTCGGGTCGATGTGGGCTTTCAAAGTTTGGCCGGCACCTCCAGAGCGCTGGATGGAATGGTCGGGCTTGATGTCGACGGCCTGCTCGATCTGGCGCGCGGATTCGAGGGTCTATATTTCGAAACAGGACAGGGTTCAGCCGTCACCAACCTGGCTGCGGAAGGCGTTGACATGGTAACGCTCGAAGCTCGCGCATATGGATTAGCCCGCTATCTGCAGCAGCAAACGGGTGCGTGGACGATCGTGAATGACGTTGCCGGCTTCATCGGGCCAGAAGTTTTTCGCACCGGCGGGCAGCTTCTTCGTACCTGTCTCGAAGACTCAATGATGGCCAAGCTTCACGGGATCACGATGGGGCTCGACGTCTGTGCAACGTTTCATATGGGGATCGATCCGGCGGAGCTGCATCAACTCACCGCGCAGATTGTTGATTCAGCCGCACCGGCATACCTGATGGCTGTGGCGGGAAATGCCGACCCGATGCTTGGCTACCTCACCACTTCATTCAGGCAACATCCCGGCATTCGCCGGCACACTCGCAAGCAAGTCTCGTCGGCGATGAAAAAGCGACTGGTCGGGCTTGGTGTGATGAACGAATCCGGCGAAGCTGACGGAAGCGGTGCAGCCTCATTATACGCAGCTTATCAGAAGGCTGGCGGCGATACACGAACGGTTGACACGCTGCGCGCCGAGGCGAAAAGGAAAGTGTCTGCCCTCGCGGAACGGGGATTTGACCTTGGCTTTGATTGCGATGCGGATACAGCGTCGCGCGACAGGGTCACGGCCCGAATCGACGCGATCTATGCGCACGCGCGACGAGCACTCTACTCGACGCTCAATGATTCAGTGATCAAAGATGTCAGCCCTCGGCTTCTCCGCGTGCGGACAAACGCTACCGATCGGGATGACTATCTGGCGCATCCGCCGGCCGGAGAAACGATTTGCGCGGAGGATGCGTCTCGCATACGAACGCTCTACGGCGCAATCCGGCCGCGTGTGCAGGTAGTTGTCTCTGATGGTCTCAACGCCAATGCCTTGAATGAGAACCTGCGGCTGGTTCTTCCGGCGCTGAAGCGTAGCCTTGCACAGGCTGGTCATCTGGCCAGCGATGCCGATGTTGTCATCGAGAACGGCCGCGTGCGAGCCGGCTACCACGTCGGCTTTCTCCTCGATGTCGAATTGGTCGTTCATCTTATAGGTGAGCGGCCGGGCACCGGCATCGACACGATGTCGGCATACCTGACTTATGGTCGAGACAAGACGGGCCGATCACGATGGAGCGCGAACATCGACCATTCATGGACGACCGCGGTCTGTGGGATTCATCATCAAGGCAAGCACCCTGAAGCGGCCGCGAAAGAGATTTCTAAATTGGTTAGCGCGATCTTCGAGCAGCGATCTTCAGGCGTAGAGCTTCAGATAAACCCGACTCTATAGGGAATCTACGGAGATGAGGGGTTTGGACTCAGGAGACTCGCTTAGCCCAGGATGTCATCCACTTTGAGAGAGAGAGCGGTGACGGCCGAGGATGTCAACGTCTTGCCTCGTTTCAGGCGTTGGACTTTGGTGTACTTTCCATTCTTCGGTTCGGAGTGAACTTCGATGACATCTTTTGGCAGGACTACAAGCCATGCTTCAGGGATTCCGGCTCGGGCGTAGAGGGGGAGCTTAACGTTTCGGTCGTAATCTACGGAGGTATCACATACCTCGATCACCACCAGCACGTCTTGGGGTGCAGGATGTGAATTGGAATAGAAATCGGCGCGAGGTTTGAGCAAAGCCAAGTCGGGTTGCGGCTCCGAAAAGTCATCGATGCCAACGGGGCTCTGCACGCTGACAATCGCGAGATCATCTATTCCGCGATTGAGAAGTCTATTGAGGCGAATTACACATCCAGCGTGTCGCTTACCAATTGGGCTCATCTCGATTACCTCGCCTTCGATCAGTTCGACTCGGGCATCCCTGCGGAGGACTCCGCCTTGAGCCATCAAGTAGTATTCATCGACGCTGAAAAAGTATTTCTGTGGTTCCGCGGACATTGCTCTCACCCTTACCAATCTCGGCGAGCCAATCTTATCACAAAGACGCGCGAGTCTCGCCAGTGTTCAGCACAGGTGGTGTCCTAACGTTGTGTTGGTCGACTAGGAAACCGGCGCGGCGTTTTTTGGAGTGCGGCGCGGTCTGTGCGTACGCGCCGCTTTGGCTGCTTTGAATCGCGACCAAGAGCCAAAGCGGCGCGTATGCACAGACCGCGCCGCACTCCAAATATCTTCGTCACTCGGCAAGGGCCGAACTCGGCAGACTCCAACGCAGGGTGCTAGGATTACGTCGATGGCCACGGACGTGATAGTGGTAGGAGGCGGGGTGATCGGATGCTCGATCGCCTGGAGGCTCGCGCAATCGGGTCTGAAGGTCACCGTCTTCGAGCGCGGGCAAGTAGGCTGCGAGGCTTCACGGGCCGCCGCGGGAATGCTATCGCCTCAGGGTGAGGCGCAAGGGCCGGGACCATTCTTTGACTTTTGCCTGCGCAGCCGCGCGATGTATCGAAGCTTTGCTGAAGAGTTAACCGAAGCTTCGGGGATCGATGTCGAGTACAGGGACGACGGTACTCTGTTCGTTCTTACCGAGGGCGAGGACGAAGGTGCGCAAACGAAATGGGCAGAGTGGCAGCTCGAGGCCGGGCTTCCGCTGGAGCACATTTCCTCCGGCGATCTTCGGCGGCTGGAGCCCGCCCTCTCAGAACTGGCTACCAGAGCCATTTTCTTACCCGAAGAGCATCAGGTTGACAATCGCCGATTGATGGACGCATTGGCAGTGGCGATCAGGCGAAACGGCGTCGACGTGTTAGAAGGAACCGAAGTCTCTGCTCTCTCATTCGAGCGCGGCAGAGTCACGGGAGTAGTCTCGGGCGGCAAGCGTTGTGACGCCGGTGTTGTCATCGTCGCCGCGGGAACGTGGTCGAGTCAATTGCTCGAATCCGCCGGATTGAATGTCACAATCATTCCGGCGCGCGGGCAGATGATTGCAGTGCGGGGCAGCGGCTGTCCCATCAAACGCGTGATGCATTCAAGCAGAGTCTACGTCGTTCCGCGTAACGACGGCCGCCTCTTGATTGGGGCGACAATCGAGTACGCCGGGTTTCAAAAAGCGATTACCGCCGGAGCGATCAACCATCTGCTGAGCGCGGCGGTCGAACTCGTACCCTCGCTTGCAAACTTCGAACTGGACGAGATGTGGTGCGGGCTGAGGCCTGACACGATCGATCATCTTCCGATCATCGGGCCAAGCGGAATTGACAATCTCGTTCTCGCAACCGGGCACTTCAGGAATGGAATACTACTGTCGCCCCTAACCGCCGACCTGGTCGTTAAACATATCGTCGACAACGACGAGCAGGGAGACACATTCTCGGCTAACAGGTTTCTGTTGCCGACTAGTCGCTTGTAACCAGCATATCTCTAATCCGTGTCTCTAATCCGTGTCTCTAATCCGTGTGAACCCGTCAAATCCGCGTCATCCGTGGTCTATTCCTCCGAACTATGGACCACGGATGACACGGATTTGACGGATTTGCACGGGTACAACGCCTTCACTATTTGATTTGACGAAGCGGGGCCGGCGGGTAATTCTTAGATCGCATGAAAGTGGCCCTTCGACCATTGGCGCAGACTAGAGGGCCGGCGGCTGCCCCGCATCGCGCCAGTATTATCATCGTAAGCTACAACGCCCGCGCAAAACTGCTGGCGTGCCTCGCTTCCATTTCGAGTCGCCTGCCGGAGTGTTGTCAAATCATAGTCGTCGACAATGCTTCATCCGAGGGAAACGCCGATGCCGTCGAAGCGGATTTTCCTGACGTGACCGTCATCCGTTCCACCGTGAATCTTGGTTTCGCCGGCGGATGCAACCTCGGAGTCCTGAGGTCCGATGGTGAGTTCCTGGCGTTTATCAATCCTGATACCATAGTGGAGCGGGACTGGTTGAGTGCCCTGATTGCGCCGCTCGAGGCGAAGGATCGGGTTGGTTTGTCGACCAGCAGAATCTTATTATTGGATCAACCCGAGACAATCAACGCGTGCGGATGCAACGTGCAGTTAGCGGGGCTTATACTGTGTCGCGGCACAGGCCGTTCCAAAGAATCGTATCCGCGCGCGGAACACGTCGCGGCAATATCGGGCGCCTCTTTCGCGATCCGCCGCGATCTGTTTGAGTCTCTCGGTGGATTTGACGAAGACATGTTTCTCTACGGTGAAGACACGGACCTGTCGTGGCGCGCAGGGCTCGCAGGGTGGCTTACCGAATATGTGCCCGACAGCATCGTGTTTCATGACTACCGGCTGCGCATCGCCGGCCTTCGAGTTTTCTGGAATGAACGTAACCGATATCTCATGCTTCTGAAGAGCCTTAAGTGGAAAACTCTAGTGCTGCTCACGCCGGCGTACGTGATCGCAGAGTTAATCACCTGGGGGTTCGTGCTGCTCAGCGACCGCGACAACATTCGGAACAAGTTAAAGGCATACAAGTGGATCATCGACAATTGGGGCCGTGTGATCGAAAAGCGCAGGGCTACACAGGCGTTGCGGGTAATCACCGATCGCGAGATGCTTCGAAGGACTACCTTCGCGGTTGATTTCCGCCAGGCCGCGTCTCGGCCCGTCGCCGGCGCAGCATCTTTGATCTTCAATTCGCTGTTCTTTGTGCTCAGGGGTATCGCGTTGGCACTGGTATGGTGGTAAACGTATAATGCTCTCGCGTTCACTCCTTGCAGCGCAGAGATCAAAGCAGGCGAATCCACTCAGACCGTTTGACCTCAATCGAGGCAATATGAAAACGCTCCTGATAGTACCGGCTCACAATGAAGCCGAAAACATCGGCGGTGTAATATCGGAGATCACGTCGCTCAACCTGCCGGCCGACCTGCTGGTTGTTGACGACGGCTCGTCTGACGAGACTGCTGCGCTTGCCGAGCGCAGGGGCGCACGGGTTGCGAGGCTTCCGTTCAACCTCGGTTACGGAGCTGCGGTGCAGACGGGACTCTTGTACGCGGTGCTGCACGGCTATGACGCCTGCGTTCTCATTGACGGTGATGGCCAGCATGACCCGAGCCATATCTCGGAGCTGCTCGCGCCCCTGGAAAGAGGGGAAGCCGACCTGGCGCTCGGATCGCGGTTTCTTGGTCGCGCCGATTATTCCATTCCCCTGGGTCGACGACTTGGAATGATTGTGTTCAGCAAACTTGTGTCGCTGTTCACACACCAGCACATCACCGATCCGACGTCCGGGTTCCAGGCAATCGGCGGCAGTCTCATGAAGTTCTTCGTTAATGATAACTATCCGTACGACTTTCCCGACGCCGACACTTTGATTCGTCTGTACTTCGCGGGATTCAAGATAAAGGAAATCCCGGTCACCATTCGTCCGCGCTTGCACGGCGAGTCCATGCACGGGCCGGCCCGGTCTCTTTATTATGTCTACAAGATGTTCTTCTCGATATTCATCGCGCTCACTCAGCGGCGGATGCTGATACAGGAGGAAACCAATGCCTTTGGCGACAAGAGTGATGATGGCGCTATCGAGCCTAATAGTGCTGCTGACAATAGTCCAACTCGTGCGGCGAAAACGGCTCGATGAGAAATACGCTCTGGCGTGGCTGGTTGCGGGCGTTGCAATGCTGTTCGCGCCGCTTGCGACCGGAGTCATTGACGCATTCAGCACTGCGCTTGGATTTCACTATCCTCCCGCGTTCATCCTATTGATCGGCTTCCTGACGTTGTGCTTGATCAACCTGCAGTTTTCCGTAGTCATTTCGCGCTTGAACAAGCACAACAAGCAGCTCGCGCAGCGATTCGCAATCATGGAGCAACGCGTCCGAGAGATCGAACGATCACCACAATCGTGAGTTAAGTTTCGGCCAAGCCGGTCACTTTACCGATAGCTGATGGCTACCGGCCACCGAGTATGCGCTTACAAGCCCAGACATCAGCCTTCCTCGATTCCATCTCATCACTAGCCTGGAGGACGAAGCTCCTTCTCTGTATTTGGACACTTTTCTTTATCCTTGTCGCGTTTGGGATTCACGGTTCCTCAACCGGCGTAACCGCCGCGTGGTGGGCCCCGGAAAAGCCATACTCCGGCTATCTACTGAATGTGCCGGCACGATTCAGAGGTCCGGATTCTCCTGTCAATGCGGGCGGCCTCGATAGCCTTCTCATGCGCAATGCTCGCACGATCAGATGGGACGAGCTGGCCGTAGGAACACCTTTCGCCCTGAGTCAGCTTGCGCACAAACCTCGTTTCCCCGTCGTCAACACCAATATTGGCGAAGGGCAGAACATGCTTGTGGTGCCTTATACGCCGGTGCTGCACATCGTCACAGTCTCGCGGCCGGCGACGTGGGGTTATTTTCTGTTGGGGGCGCAACGCGGCCTGGCTTGGTACTGGTGGTTCCCGCCGTTTGCCTGCTTCACGGTGCTCTTCCTGTTGTTTGAAGTGGTCCTGGGTGGCAATCGAAAGCTTGCTGCGCTGGGCGCATTCTGGTTTTGTAATTCTGCATACGTCATTTGCTGGTCGCTGCTGCCCGATCACGTCATCTTTTTTGCGGCGCTCGGTTGCCTTTCGGCATACCACCTCCTGAATTCAGAAAAGCGTGGCGTCCGCCTGGCAAGCGCAATCCTTCTGGGGCTCAGCATCCCCGGCTTCATAATGATCATGTATCCTCCCTGGCAGGTGGGCGCCGCGTATTTCATGTTGTTTGTTTTCGCATCGCTGATCATACGCGACAAATTGTACGTCTCGCCCGTCGCCAGGCTCAGACATCGAATCGCATATATCGGCGTGGCTCTCGTCATCGCAGCAGGGCTGACGCTGTCGTGGCTTCTTGCGTGTCTCCCGGATCTGAAGATGATGTCGAACTCAGTGTACCCGGGCCATCGCATATCGCTGGGGGGCGATTATTCCCTGGCCCTGTTGTTCAAGGGCGTATACAACATGGCTACCATCTACGACGCGCCTCCAGCGCTCCGCAACCAAAGCGAGGCAGCGTCGTTCTATTACCTCTTTCCGGCGGTGCTCATAGGGCTCTGTCTTTCGCGGAGATTTGCGAGGAAGCTTGGTGTCGCAGGCTGGGCGATGGTCGCTTACATCTCAGGTGCGCTGATCTTCCTATTCGTCGGCTTGCCGCAAAGCATAGCGAAGCTGACGCTGCTGAGCTACATCCCCAGCTATCGAGCCGATCTGACCATTGGCCTTGCGTCAATTCTGCTCTCGATGCGCGTGCTCGCGATTACCAGAGATTTGCGCAGCTCGGTTCGCGGACGGTGGGAGAAGCTCTGGCCAATGGTAGCCGGCATAGGAGTGCTGTCGGTGCTCTTATGGCACGCGTTTGCCTTCGCAAAGGAAACAAACGTTTTGCCATCGACGCGCGTCGCTGTTCTGACGGCGGTCACCGGCGGTTTAGCGTCCTATTGTCTTCTGTCGGGCCGCGTCAAGGTTTTCGCGGCATTCATCTGCGTGCTTGTAGTCGCGACCACAATACTGTTCAATCCCCTCTCAACCAATCTAAACCACATTTACAAATCGGAACTTGCCGGCGAAATAACCCGGCTCAATCGGCAATCGGATCGGCCCCCGCTTTGGGTTTGTTATGGCGGCGTGCATCCGGGCGTTCTGGTCACCATTCTCGGCGGCCGATCAGTCTCGGGAGTTCATTGGCCGCCACAGCTTTCGATGTGGCACGTCCTGGATCCGGATCGCATCTATGAGTACTTCTATAATCGATATGCCGAAGTCTCACTGGATTACATGCCCGACGTAAGCCGCGTTTCATTTCGCGCTCCGCAAGATGGGGAGCTGAGGGTCATGATTTCCCCGGACTATCCAGGGTTGAAGACGCTCGGCGCTCGTTACCTTCTGGTGGTCGGAGAGGCACAGGATGTCGTTCCCGCGGAGAAGTTTCACACCGTCTCACGGTC
>DATNBZ010000052.1:0-4847 GCA_035607285.1 Blastocatellia bacterium
ATGCTCGCGGCCGCCATTGTGATGTTCGTCATCAACCGGCCCCGCATGGACGCGGTCGCGCTGCTCGTGATGATGGCGATGCCGTTTACCGGTGTTATTACCATGAACGAGGCGCTGGCAGGGTTTGCCGATCCTTCGATCATACTGATCGCCGCGCTATTCGTGATCGGCGAAGGCCTCGTGATGACCGGCGTTGCACGACGGCTCGGCGATTGGCTCGACGCAAAGGCGGGCGGCAGCGAGAACCGCTTGCTGATCCTGCTGATGGCGGCCGTCGGCGGCCTTGGCTCGTTGATGAGCTCAACCGCAGTGGTCGCCATTTTCATCCCGGTGGTGTTGCGCATCTCGCAAAATCGCGGCATGGCGCCAAGCCGGCTCATGATGCCTCTGAGTTTCGCCGCGCTGATCAGCGGAATGCTGACATTGGTGGCAACAGCGCCCAATCTGGTGGTGAACGCCGAACTGATCCGGCAGGGTGCGCAGGGATTCAGTTTTTTCAGCTTTACTCCTTTCGGACTGCCGCTGCTCGCCCTCGGCATCGTCTATATGCTTTTCGCGCGTGGCCTGTTGGCCTCCAAGATCAACCTGCCTACCGCGGCGGACCGCCGCCCCAGCCTTCAGCAATGGATCGAGCAATACGGCCTCGCCCATCGCGAAAGGCGCGGCCGGATAAGCGCCGGCTCGTCGCTCGTCGGAAAGCGCCTCGACGAACTGTCGCTTCGCTCCGCGGGCGTGAACCTTCTCGGCATCGAGCGCGGGACGGGGTTCGCTGCCAAGGTGCTCCGTCCAACGGCGCAGACGGAATTTCAGGCAGGTGATATCCTGCTCGCCGATGTGCACACCTCGAACAAGCGCGTCAACGAGTTGTGGGATTCCCTGAAACTCGATCCGCGACCGCTGAGCGAGATCGGAAACTACTTTGTCGACCGTTCTCAGGAGATCGGCGCAGTGGAGGTCATCCTGCCGGCCGAATCCACACTCGTCGGCCAGACCGTGCTCGAAGCCCGCATTCGCTCCGAATACGGCCTCACCGTCATCGGGTTGCGGCACGGCAACAAAGTAGTCATGCACGACCTGCTGGAGGAAAGGCTGAAGATTGGAGATATTCTCCTAATGATCGGCTTCTGGTCCGACATTCAGGATCTCCAGTCCCACATAGACGACGTGGTCGTACTGAACATGCCGGCAGAACTGGAGGAAGTCCTTCCCGCAGCACGGCGGGCGCCGCACGCGCTGGCAGTACTCGGGCTGGTGGTCGCGCTGATGGTCAGCGGTTTGGTGTCGAACGTCCAGGCCGCGCTGATCGGTTGCTTGCTGATGGGGCTTTTGGGTTGCGTCGATTTCAACAGCGCCTATCGCTCTATCAATTGGAAGACCCTCATCCTGATAGTTGGCATGTTGCCGTTCTCGCTGGCCTTGCAGCGGACGGGAGGGGTTGACCTCGCCGCCGACGCCGTGGTCGGCCTGGTCGGAGGCGCCGCGCCGCGTCTCGTGTTGACGACCTTGTTCGTGATCACGGCGGGGCTGGGCTTGTTCATCTCCAATACGGCCACGGCCGTACTGATGGCGCCCGTGGCGCTGGCAATCGCCAAGGAGCTCGGGGCCTCGCCCTATCCGTTCGCGATGATCGTCGCGCTGGCCGCGTCCACGGCTTTCATGACGCCGATCTCCTCGCCAGTGAACACACTGGTCGTGGGACCCGGGCAATATAGTTTCGGCGATTTCGTGAAGGTAGGCGCACCGTTCACTGTCGTTGTTGCAATCGTGAGCGTGCTGCTCGTTCCAATATTCCTTCCATTCCACTAGAGCCTGGAACCGCTTGACTCATGTCCGCGGCAGAACGCCATAACGTATAACAAAGGCGTGCTGCACATCGACCTGGCCGGAGACTACGATAGCGCATCACAGCACGGCGTAAGCAAATGAGAAATATGCTGGCCAATGAGGATGGCCTTGCGCGGCTCACCACGAAGCGCGCCGCCTCCGTTTCGCTCATACCACTGAAGACGCCCCGCATTCTCCTACCCGGAAGAGCAGCTTCCAACTGGCTAAACAAAAACCTTTCCCTCAAAGTCCGATCAATTTTGTACGAATTGCATACCGGACCAACTCGGCGGTCGATGAAATATTGAGCTTACGCATTGCCGATGCGCGATGGGTCTCGATCGTCTTCACGCTGAGATTCAAAACCGCGCCCACGGACTTGTTGGTATGTCCTTCGGCAATCAATTGGACAACGCTCTGTTCTCGTGCGGATAGCAAGATCTCCGATTTGTCCTTCTTATTTGACTGATACTCATGAAGCAACTTCTCCAGCAAAACACTGGTGAAGTAAGGTCGGTGGTCGAGTAGTGCTTCAATAGCCGTAATAAGGTGGCCCCTCGCATCCGACTTTAGTAAGAATCCTCGCACGCCCGCCAGAAGGGCTTCCGTCAGGATCTCTTCGCGTTCATGCATTGTGAGAATGAGCACTTCTGTGTGCAGATGCTGCAATTTAATTCGACGGCTAACCTCCAATCCATTCATGACGGGCATTGAGTAATCGACGATTGCTACATCCGGCTTCATTTTCAAAGCTAACGCAACGGCTTCCCTGCCATCGACCGCCTCCCCGCTCACGATCCAGTCGGCGCGAGTTTCGATGATCGCGCGAAGACCGGAGCGGACGACTTCATGGTCGTCCGCAATCAGGATCTGCTTCACAGTGACATTCCTGTCGGTTGAAGCCACTGACCAGGCGATCGACGATAGCGATGCGACAGCAGGACTGACTCATCATATTGGTCGCCTTGCTTGGCGATAATCCCACAAAACCCTGAAACTCGGTGGATGAGCATTGGGATTTCCCGCTTGAACGCTCTTCGACATCTTGGAGGCGCCGCGCTCAATATCTGGTTGGTCAACTCTTCCGAAACCAGTACAAAACGGTGCAGCGCAATCTCACGAGACGGTCGGAGAAACCACCAGTTAAATCGTCCGAACCAAGCGTTCGAATTTGCGCGGATTTTGGCGCGAACCGGGCTTTTCTCACATCAACGAACCGTTCTCATGCCTCCACCAACTTGCTGCGAACCGCGTATCGAACCAGGCCCGCTGTCGAATTTATGTTTAGCTTGCGCATGGCAGTTGCTCGATGCGTCTCCGTCGTCTTAATGCTGAGATTCAAGATCGCGCTCACGCCCTTATTGCTGTACCCTTCTGCAACCAGTTTAACGATCGTCCTTTCTCGAGGCGAAAGCACCTGGTTCGGATTGCCCTTCCCGGCCGTTATGCGCTTTAGCTCGCTCGTGAAAGAGCCCGCGTAGAACGGCTTATGGATTATCAATGACTCGACGGCCGCCAAGAGCATCTTATTCGCGTCAGCCTTCAGCAAAAACGCAAGGGCACCTGCCTGGAACGCCTGCAACGCAAGCATCTCTGAGTCATGCATTGTGAAAATGAGTATTTCCGTTGTTTGCTGATGTTCCCTGATGCGCCGCGTAACTTCTACCCCGCTCATAAAAGGCATCGTGTAGTCAACAATCGCAACGTCAGGTCGTTTCTCTACAGCTCCAGCGACCGCCTCCTTGCCATCGCGTGCTTCAGCAACGACCTCCCAGCCGGCGCGCCCTTCCAACACGGCACGTAGTCCGGATCGCACCGTTTCGTGATCGTCAGCTATAAGAATCCGTTTCATGATCGAAGGACACTCCAATGCCGCATCGCGTGAGCATCGACATTCTGTCGTTCGCCTCCAGCCTTCCTTGGATTCTCTACATCCCGTCAACATTTTGAGCAGCTGGCGCTCTTAATGCTGCCTTGCAATCGATCTGTGACGTCCCTGAAGGCCATGACGCCGTACCGGCTGTCGCGCTCTCTTGAGCGGGAGAGCGTGCGGAAGTTCTGCACACAACGTAGTACCTTGGCCCCCTGTCGCTGAAGAATGGATTTCGAGAGTACCGCCCAGCTGCCGTAATCTGGCTCTCATGGCCGGAATTCCGACGCCAAATGAAATCGCCTTAGGGCCCGATCTCGCTTGATTGATTGGCATGCCACGACCATTGTCGGTAACCCGAAGCTTGAAATACGTATCTTTAGTCTCCATTGCGACCTTCACCTGTGTCGCCTGGGCATGACGGAAGACATTCATAAGGGCTTCTTGAAGAACTCTCAGCACAGCGCGCTGCCGTTCGTAGGATAACTGATCAACTTCGGGAGCGATTTCGAGACTGGTCTTCAGGGAAGTGCGCGCCGAAAATCCGTTGACGAATTGCTCGGTCGTACTCTTCAGGCCATCGGTTAGCAGATTCTGGGGATGCAGCAGGTAGGTAAAAGCCCGGATTTCCCTCTGTGCCTGATCGATCGACGCATCGATACCATCGATGAGTTTCTCTGCACTAGCGTTATCCCTCATCGCGCGCCGCAAACGCATCACATTCAGGCTGGCGGCAATCAAATGCTGGCACGTCGAATCATGTAGATCGGATGCAATCCGCTGCTGCACCTCCTCCTGAAGCGATAACAGACGGAGCTCGAGTTCTGCTGCAGCCCGTCTTTTTGCCGTCCTGTCTAGAGCATCGACACTCGTCCGCTCTTCAATCACCCGGTGGCTACCGACCAGCTTGACTATATTCCCGCTTTCGGAATCGCGGACCGGATTGATCGTCGTATCGAACTCGCGTCGGCGTCCGCCGAGGGTAAGGCGATGCCGGTAACGAACCGCCCTTCCCTTGGCCAGACATGCATCGCAGGAAGCGCAAATGGACTTCGCGTCCTCTTCGCTCATGCAGTCCTGGACTGCTCTTTCACTGCCGATTGAAATTCCGAGCGAGCGTTCGAAGGCCGGGTTCATGCTCTCGTAGAAAAAC
>DATNBZ010000292.1:0-2185 GCA_035607285.1 Blastocatellia bacterium
TTGCTCGCTCACATTCGCGTTTCTCCTCTGCGTCCTCGGCGTCCTCTGCGGTTGATTCCGAGCCACTGAGCAGGAAAAACCGCAGAGGACGCCGGGGACGCAGAGGACTGCTTGCTGGCAACACGCTAATACCCCACTACCCAAAGTTCATATTCTCTCAGTGACTTGGCGGCTGTGTGGTTGACTGTCCCGGTTAATACCCCAGCGCCATTCCGTCCTTGCGCGGATCAGAGCCGCCCATCAACGCCCCGGTCGCGAGATCGATCATAATCGCCTGGCCTCCGCCCATCGACGCGCCCGATTGAGTTGCGCGCTGATGGCCCTTTGCGATCAAGCTGCCGATGGTCGGCTCGGTCATCGCGTCTTCGAGTATAACGCGGTTGCCGCTGAGGTAGCGAAAACGCGGGGCCTCGATCGCCTGTTGAAGATTCATTCCAAGATCGATCATGTTTGTGAGAACCTGCACGTGACCTTGCGGCTGAATTGCGCCGCCCATCACGCCAAATGACAAGAAGAGCTTCCCGTCTTTGAACACCATCGCGGGAATGATGGTATGAAATGGCCGCTTGCCCGGCTCGATGCGGTTCGGATGTTTTGGATCCAGCGAAAAGCCCGCTCCTCTATCATGCAGAACGACGCCCGTGTCGCCGGCGACTATTCCGGAGCCGAATTCTTCGTAGAGGCTGTTGATAAACGATACCGCGTTGCGGTCCTTATCGATCACGGTGAAGTAGGTCGTGTCGCTTTCGCCAGGCACGATCCCGGCCTCCGGACTCTCAATCGCGTGATCCGGATTGATCAGCGCGCGACGGCTCGCGGCGTATTCCTTTGAGAGCAACTGCCGCACCGGCACCTTCGCGAAAGCCGGATCGGCAATGTATCTGTTGCGATCGGCGAACGCGAGCTTCGTCGCTTCGATGAGCGTGTGATAGTAAAGGTCAGGCCTCGTGTTCATCGACGCGAGGTCGAAGCCCTCGAGGATGTTCAGCGCCAGCAACGCGGTCAGCCCCTGACCGCTCGGCGGGCATTCGTACACTTTGTAGCCGCGATAATCTGTCGCGATAGGCTCGACCCATTCTGACTTATGCTCCGCGAGGTCCTGCATGGTTAGGAAGCCGCCGTTCTTCTGGCAATAGTCGACAATCGCGCGCCCGATTTCTCCCTTATAAAAAGCGTCGCGTCCTCCACGAGCAAGCGTGCGAAGAGTGCGCGCGAGATTCTTCTGACGAAAGATCTCGCCTGCGCGCGGCGCTCTCCCGTCGATCAGATAGTTGGATGAGGCGGCCGGCGTCTTTCGAAGTTTGTCGGATGATCCCTCCCAGTCACGCGCGGCTTTTTCCATCACCGGAAATCCGTTCTCGGCGTATTCGATCGCGGGCGCAAGCAGATCGGCGAGCTTCATCGTGCCGTACTTCTCGACTAGCGTGACCCAGCCATCGAATGCGCCGGGCACGGTAATCGGTTCCATGCCTGTGATCGGCATGTTCTTGATGCCTTTTCGCGTGAAGTGATCGAGGCTCAACGCACGCGGCGCGCGGCCACTCGCGTTCAAGGCCTTTAGCTCGGCGGTCTTCGACCAGTAGACAAGCGCGAACATATCGCCGCCGACTCCGGTCATCATCGGCTCGGTAACATTCAGCACCGCAGCCATCGCTATCGCAGCGTCGACCGCATTGCCTCCTCGCTTCAGTACCTCGAGCCCGACCTGTGATGCCAGCGGCTGGCTGGACGCCACCATCCCGTGCTCGGAGCGAACGATCGAGCGGCCCTGCTTGATCTGCGAGGACCATTGCCTGCCGTCTGAGTGAGTTTTATCGCTTGATATCATCGAGACAATAAGAGAGGTAACACAAAGCACCGCGCATGAGATCGAGCGCGGGAAAACGCGATTCGACTTGGACATAAGTCCTCCAGGAAAACCGTTTCGAGATGCCTGTTCGTAGTTCGGCCTGGGAGCGCAGGCATCCTGCCTGCTTTGTCGTTGCGCAGTGCCAGGCAGGCAAGGATGACTGCGCTCCCAGGCCGAACTACGAACTGGCATTTTGAACTTCAATCTAAGCCCCGTAATTCTTGTTCGGATTCGGCGCCATGAAAACCAGCAGCACCAGCGGATTTTGCGATTCATTCCGAACGCCGTGCTCGACATCCGCGGGCGCGATCACGATCTCATCCGGGCCCAGATCGC